>JBAXAD010000102.1:0-12459 GCA_037142715.1 Paludibacter sp.
GCACGCTCAAAACTTTTTTCATCCTTATGTTTCACATAAGGCTAATCACATTCAAGCCCGTTGGGCTTATCTAAACGACATTGATACGGAAATGAAAACAATAAAAAAAATGATGTCAAATTACTCCCGATTATTAGCTTTATGCAGTCTGTTATGTCTACTGCATTCACCACTTTCGTCGCAAACCATTATTAATCGCACCGGACTGGGCGATTGCGAATTGACCTTCGAAGATAATTTTGATGGTACTGCTCTCAAAATCGATAAATGGCAATATCGGACCGACAGCAAACACTGGAGCACCCAACTACCCGAAAATGTGGAAGTAAAAAACGGCTATTTGTATCTGAATGTAAAAAAGCAAACCGCCAATGGCATGAACTACACCGGAGCAGGTGTAATCAGCAAGCCTGTTTATAAATTTGGCTATTACGAAAGTCGCTTTAAAATACCTGCTGGCAACGGTTGGCATACCTCATTCTGGATGATGGGCTACGATGGAAGTGGCGGTACAAGCACCACTAATGCTTATCAGGAACTTGACGTTTGCGAAAATGATTCGAAGAATTATTTGTCTTATTCAACGAATGTACATAACTGGTTAGGTACTCATACGTCTGTGAATGCTGCAAATGTAAATACCCCCGATTTACGTGCCGATTTTCACACTTGGGGATGCGAATTCACGCCATCCTTCGTCAAATTTTATTTCGAAGGTAATTTAGTGCGCACCGTTGATGTATCCAAGCAAGCTCTCAACGATAATAACATCTGGCTCACCACTTTAGGTTCGTCTTTAGGAGGTACCACAGCAATCGATGATACACAATTGCCATCGGCAGCCGTAATCGATTATGTGCGTTATTACAAACAATTAAATCCGGTTTTCCCAGAAACAAATCCTTCGGATACAAGCAAAGTTGTTCCTAACGCGACAAATCCGCAAATTATTATTGATAATACGGATGCCGCTTGTACTTTCGATGCTCCGTGGACAGTAAGCACTTACAATACAGGTTTTTATGGCACAAACTATGCAAACGATGGCACTGCTGCTGACGACCCTGCCAAATGGGCAAAGTGGACACCGCTAGTACCTGCAGATGCTTATTACAACATTTTCATGCGCTGGACTGCCGGGGCAAATCGCCCATCAGCAGTACCGCTGGAAATTCAGCATGGCGAAGGCAATACAACCACAAAAGTAGATCAAACCATTAATAATGCTTCGTGGCGGTTTCTCGGGAATTTTCTATTATTAAAAGGCAGCGGAAGTTATGTGAAAATTTCAGCAAGTGCATTAGGATTCACTGTTGCCGATGCGGTTTTATTTGAACAAACTCCTATTAAAACTGGAGTTGAACCTCAAACGGCAGCTACTCAATTTCAAATAACCTCCAATGCATCAAACAATAAGATGGTTGCCACTTTTGAAATTCAGGACAAAGCAGAAATTACACTTCAGGTTTATAATGCTTCGGGCATTTTGGTAAATGATGTTTTGAATGGCAAAGTATTAGAAAGTGGAATGCAATCGTTTTTGCTCACCAATTCGGCTATGAATAAAGGATTCTACATTGCTGTATTGAAACTGAACGGGAAACAAATAGTATGTCAGAGATTTCTTTTGTAATACCCAAGGTATAAATTAGCCCGTTTTTTATTTATGAAAAAACTATTTCCATATTTCTGTTTCATCCTATTTATATTAACAGCATCCGCTCAAAAAGAGACTGTTTTACCGCCCGGATTTCCAAGTCGCTCACCCAAACTCGATGTATTGCTCGGCTTCAAAAATCCACCCAAAGGCTACGGTGAAGTGTCATTCTATTGGTGGTTGGGCGATACGCTCACAACCGAACGCATTACTTCGCAGCTCGACCAGTTAAAAGACAAAAGCATTACCGGACTTCAGATTAATTATTGCCATACCGACAAAGGTGGGGCAAATTTTGGTTTGACCATGCCCAGTCAACCGGTACTTTTCAGTGAAAAATGGTGGAATTTAGTTCAATGGTTTGTCAAGGAAGCGAAAGCTAGAGGCATGTCGGTAAGCTTAAGCGACTACACCCTTGGTGCAGCTGGACAAGGTTGGTATGTTGATGAGATGCTGAACGAAAATCCCTCACTTTATGGTACTAAGCTTGAATCTAAAAGGTTCGAGACAAGTGATAATGAAAATTTTCAAACTAGTCTACCTGCTGATTTGATGAGTATCAATGCATACCAAATTCAAAATAGCAAAATAGTAGCCAATACCAAGATTGATTTAAAAACATCTGTCAATAACAATCAAATAAAATGGATAGCTAAAGCTGGGAAATGGGTTATAATTGCTGTTTACAAAACAACGGTAAAAACGTCGTTCGACCCGATGAATCCACTTTCGGGTCAGAAAGTAAATGAAAAGTTTTACCAGCCATTCGAAGATCATTGCCCGGGAGAAAGCGGTAAAGGGTTGAATTTTTTCTTTTCAGACGAGTTGCAATTTGGTATCAGGGGTTTTTTGTGGAATACTAAATTTGCAGACGAATTTAAGAAAAGAAAGGGCTATGATATTACCGCAAAATTAGATCAACTTTTCGAAGAGCTGGGACCAGAATCCTACAAAACCCGATTGGACTATAATGATGTGATGGTTTCGCTGAGCGAAGATGGTTTTTTCAAACCGGTATATAACTGGCACAACAGTCGTGGAATGCTTTTTGGGTGTGATCATGGCGGAAGAGGGCAGGATGTAACCGAATTTGGAGATTATTTCCGCACGCAGCGATGGATGTCTGGTCCGGGATGTGATCAACCTAATTTAGGTAAGAATATTGTAAAAGCAAAAGTGGCAAGTTCCATTAGTCATATATATGAGCGACCAAGAACGTGGCTGGAAGGGTATTACGGTAGTGGTTGGGGTACCAGTAGTGAAGAGTTGGCTGATGCCACTTTTACCGATTTTGCAATGGGTCATAACTTGTTAAGCTTACACGGTCTGTATTATTCCACGCATGGAAGTTGGTGGGAATGGGCCGCACCCGACAATCATTTTCGGCAACCTTATTGGGCCAATATGGGCTTATTTCTGAAATGTACCGAGCGATTGAGTTATATATTGTCACAAGGTTACCATCGATGCGATGTGGCCATGATTTACCCTGTTGCGCCAACCGAATCCAATCTGAAAGGAAAAGAATCCACCAAAACGGCCTTCGATTTAGCAAATAATCTTTATCCGAAAGGTATTGATTTTGACTTTATGGATTTTGAGTCTCTTAACAGATGCAAAATTAATGACAAAGAATTACAAGTAAGTGGAGAGAAATATAGAATACTGATTTTGCCTGCTTTAGCTGCGGTTCGCTATGCAACCATACAAAAAGCACTGGAGTTTTATCGTGCTGGTGGCATAGTGATGGCGGTGGCAAGTTTGCCCGAAGCCAGTGACCGGATTGGTGGCAATGACCCCAAATTACAGTCGATGATTCGCGAAATATTTGGCATTACTTTCGAAGATAAAATCGAAAAGGATAAAACCTACTCACAAAAAAACAGCTCTGGAGGATTAGGTCTGTTTATTCCTGATTTTAAAAACGTTACGAATGAAATTAGTAAAACAATAACTTCTGATTTTAAAATACAAGGCAGCGATATCACGTCAAATATAATGCACCGAAAAGTGGGATTGCGCGATTTGTATTTCGTGTATGGCGTACCAAAAGGTACTAAATGTTTTTTTCGTAGTACCGGAAAAATCGAACTGTGGAATCCATGGGATGGTAGTACAAAAGTGCTTAAAGCCCTAGAAGTTAATGACAAAGGGACAACTCTGAATTTACCGTTGGAAAAAACGGAGCCTCAATTGATTTTGTTTAGCTCCGGAAAGACTGAAATAGAAAGAAATAGTTCTGTCTCTAGCGAAGAAAAAATTCTACTGGAAGGAGATTGGGAATTTGAGCTCAAGCCTACACTGGATAACAAATACGGTGACTTCCGCCTGCCGGCTTTCGATGATAAAATTGGGATTGAAACATGGAAAATGAAATTCTCGGAGCAAAATTCAAACTCCGTGAACTGGCAAAATCCAGCGTTTGACGATAGTAAATGGTCAACAGCCACCGTTTCGTATGGCCCTCAGTTCTTAAAACTTGGACCGCTGCCCAATGATTTGGATTCTGCTTTGTTGGAAGCAAAAATTCTGAGCCAAAAATCAATAAATATCAATGAAGCACTTGAGATAAACGCTAAGAAATACTTCTGGCAACCTTACGAATTTTCGTGGCGGTGGGGGTTGAAGGATGATGCTGGTCATCAGGGTTACCACGGACTAAAGTCGGTGGTAAATGACGAAATTATTTCCTTCGGTGATATTGATAAAAAAGCCTGGATTGTAGCACCTACTACGCCTTTGCTAAAGGAACCAGAAGGCTCTGTATATTATTTATGGTCAACGGTTTGGAGTAATTCAGAAGAGAATGCCAAAATAAATAAAGGTGGCTTATTGCCAACAAAAATAATAATAAACAACCATGAAGTACCCTTGAATTCAGAAACCGTTAGTTTGCATAACGGACAAAACACAGTGTTGTTAAAGTACAACAATGTTGGCAGGGCTTACTTTATACTTGAAAATAATGGACCAAAATCCAACTGGCAACAAACCACTCCGCTTGCCACCAATTGGTACAATAAACCAGATGTTTTGAAATTTAATTGTTATCCTGAAAGGAATAAATCACAGGGATCGTATCGTTTCCAATCGCCTCCTGGAGCACGGATGATTTACATTACAAGTATGAATCAACCCGAAGTATGGGCATCGGGTGTTCAACTGATAGCTCAAATTAATCAAACGGACTATACTAAAAATGCGGATAAAAACATTCCGGTGTGGAAAGTAATCTTCCCTGACACAATTCAAAAATCAGCCCAAATGGCATTGAAACTTGAACAATCTCCGGGGCTGTTTGGTGGCGCTGCCCTGCCTGAGCCCATCCGGTTTGAATGTGCCAAGGGTAAAATTCAATTAGGCGATTTGGCAAATAACGAATCGTTAAGAACCTATTCGGGCGGAATGTGGTATCGGAAAACGCTGAATGTTTCGACTCAACAAGCTGCTTCAACAGAAATTATTCTCGATTTAGGCGATTTGGTTTCGTCGGCTGAAGTTTGGATAAACGGGCAGCCAATGGATGTAAAATTGACGCCACCATGGAAATTTGACCTCAGTGCTAAATTAAAATCCGGTGATAATAAACTGGAAGTACTCATTTACAATACGCTCGGAAATCATTATCTGACAACTCCTTCCAAATACGTTGGACGGACGAAATCGGGCTTGATTGGCCCAGTTATCATTACTTACTTAAAATAATAAACATTATGTACACAAAATCAATGAAATTCATCCCCTTTCTATTGTTCTTTTTGACGATTGAAACTACTGTTTTATGTCAGAATAATGCTTTGTCAGTTACTGATTCTAAAGTAAATTTGTCATTGGCAGATACCAATGGCTATTTGAAAAATTTAAAAACAGAAATGGAGGTGCAATGGCCTAAAAACAGAACAATTAATATCATTTTTCATGGTCATAGCGTTCCTTCCGGCTATTTTAAAACACCTACAGTAAATACTTTATCATCATACCCTTTTCTTGCTTTGAAAAAAATAAAGGAATTGTATCCTTATGCTGTCGTAAATGTGATTATCACCTCCATTGGCGGAGAAAATGCCGAAAAAGGAGCATCGCGTTTCGAGTCAGATGTACTGAATCACAAACCTGATATAATTTTTATTGATTATGGGCTCAACGACAGAAACATTGGGCTTGAACGGGCATATAAAGCCTGGGATCAGATGATTAAAAAATCAATTGAAAAGGGAATAAAAGTGATTTTGCTCACTCCTTCCCCCGATACCAGAGAAAATTTAACGGATTCCCAAAATAATCTGAATAAACATTCTGAACAAATCAGAAAGCTAGCTGCCGAAAATCATATTGGTTTGGCTGATACATACAAAGCGTTCAGTTTTCTGTATTCCGACAAAACTGAATTAGTTAAGTACATGGCACAGATTAATCATCCAAACGAAAAAGGACATGAACTGATTGCTAATGAGATAATGAAGTGGTTTTTGCCTGTAAAATAAACAGTCATTACGACGAAGTGTTTGAATTAAGTATTTGAAAAATACATGTTAATACATTTGGAAAAACAGATAGTATCTTTAGCCGAAAACATCAATTGGATTGGGTGCCATTTATCCCGTAAAAGACGGGGAACCCATTCAAGCATTAGGAAAACAATTGGCTTTTAGCCGAAAACATCAATTGGATTGGGCTTCAGCCCATTCTAAGCAGGAGGAAAACAATTGGCTTTAGCCGAAACAATCTTGTCTCATTTTTGGCTCCCGTCATAACGGGATAAATGGCACCGAAAACTTATGCTACATTTACCCACAGCTAAAGCTGTGGTCTATTGATAAGAGTGCGACTTATATGCGACTTGCAAATATAATAGGTTTGGATTCAATATTAAAAATGCGTTGACAAAAAATCAAATGATTGATGCCGGCAAACTTGGTTCAATTTGATTGGGCGCAATTAATCCCGCATGACTGGAACCCATTCAAGCATTAGGAAAACAATTGGCTTTTAGCCGAAAACATCAATTGAATTGGCCTTTAGGCCATTCATTGCAATTGGATAACAATTGGCTTTAGCCGAAACTTTCTTGTTACATTTTTGGCTCCCGTCATAACGGGATAAATGGCACCGAAAACTTTTTATCCTTGTCTTCCTCCAGCTTCCGATAAATCGGAATAAATGGCACTTGAGGCAATTGATTGGCAGTGTGCTAACAATGAAAAGTTGGAAATTTGATTGAGCATTGATAATAGATATGATTCAATTTATCCAAAATATGATTTTAATCCATTGATATCGATTAATTATGATTGATTTATGTCGAAAATGTCTACAACAGAGGATAACGACTGAGTTTTTGTCCTCATCTCGTTAACATTGAGGATAATGTTTCAGTTTTTGTCCTCTGCGCGTGAACAACAGAGGATGATGTTTGAGTTTTTATCCTCTGCACCTTGTGGATAGAGGATGATGTTTGAGTTTTTATCCTCTGCACCTTGTGGACAGAGGATGATGTTTGAGTTTTTATCCTCTGCACCTTGTGGACAGAGGATGATGTTTGAGTTTTTGTCCTCTGCACCTTGTGGACAGAGGATGATGTTTGAGTTTTTGTCCTCTGCACCTAGTGGACAGAGGATGATGTTTGAGTTTTTATCCTCTGTCCGTTAACAACCGAGGACTTTGCACGTAATTATTGTATAAATATATTATTATTCTGGGTCAAAAAGGACAAATATCTTCTGAATTGATTTCGATAAGGATGCTTTATTGCCATTTCGTAGATAGAATGAAATGAAAATTTGGAGGAAATGGCAGTCTTATAACTTTGAATGATTTAAATATCACCTTTTTTCCTATTCAACCCTTTTAGGGTTGGTTCATATTATACTGTTTTCATCCTTATGTTTCACATAAGGCTAATCACATTCAAGCCCGTTGGGCATATCTAACCGACATAGATATATAATTCTAAATGTGAATCCGCTCTACTCAATATTCATCGGGACGCTTCAAGCTGTATGTCGGATGAATACATTAAAAAAAAATTTGGCAAAGTTTGGAATATCCAAAACACAATTACTATGATGTAAGTTGTACTTTGTTGCTTTTTATACCAATGCGTCAAACCGCTTGGAGCGGTTGGACGCTGAAAATTTACAGTAGAATAACCACCTATTTTATTCTGTAAAATCAATTTACCCTTCTTAAAATTAAGCATTTAGCATCCGTTCATAGGTAAATGAGCCCAAATTCAACCTATTTGAATTCATTACAAACTTTTATTTTTTCTGAATCTTATATTTTTGCACCGATAAATTATCCTAACTAACAATTAAAGGGAAGTATTCCAAAAGAAAATTTATTTCTTATTGGAAAGCAATCCTGACAAACAAGCTTTTAAGTTAACAATTAAATCACTTTTATCATGAAAAGAACAATTTTACTTTTGGCTGTGTTGCCTTTTTTCTCTTTCGCGTTAATGGCTGCTGATCCCATATTGACAACCAAGGACTTGAGCACAACCCCTGCAATAGCGGCATTTAATTTGAATTATCTAACAGGAACCCGTAAAATCACTAACAACACTTCATTTGCACCTACCACCGATTATACGGTTGAAGTAAAAGCAAAAATTCTTTCAGCTGCCGTGAAGGGTTTCTTCCTTGAAACACGTGATGCAGGGCGTAATGGCTTCCGAATGTCAATAAACTCAAGTGGTGTTGATAACTATGGTGCTTTGAACTATACGAACGAAACAGCTATTACAAATGTGAGTGCTGTGGCGAATGACGCTGCAACTTATCATATTTTTCGCTTTGCAGTGGCAGGAACCAATGTTCATATCTACCGCGATGGAGCTTACATTACTTCTACAACAACTCAGGGAATTTACAAAGATAACCTGTTGAAGGACAACAATGGAAATTTTGAATCGACCGATGTAAGTATGTGGAACTTTATTTTAGCAGGGCAAGGAAGAACAACCACAGCTGGAGAATTTAATACAGGCGCAGGCGCAGTGAAAATAAAAAATACTGGAACTTCCACAGTTCAATCACAATTAACCATAAAAGGATTGAAACCTAGTACAAGCTATGGATTCAGTTTTTATGCTAAATACTTAGCTAAAACTGTAAATGCCGGCAATATGAAATATGAACTTAAACTTGGGAATTACAACGGTTCCGGAGTTTTTGTTCAAACAAACAGTGGGAACATTAACAATAATATAGTAGGAACTCCAACCAACACAATGGCTGCAGCATCGGCTGTTTGGACACTTAATACACAAACATTTTCTACTGGGGCAGCAGATTCAATTGCAATACTAGATATTTCTGGTTGGAATGGGGATAATACTTATGTAATTGATGATATGGTGTTGAATGAAACTGAAGTTACGCCAACCGTTGGTGCTGCTACAGGATCAAATCTGATTACAAACGGTACTTTCGCAACAAATATAACGGGATGGTCAACTACTGCTTCATGGCCTTTTGGTTCGATTGCCTGGGCATCAGGTGGAGGAGGTCAGTTACAAGTTATAGAAGCTCCTTGGGCTGGCCCTTCAAATGGAACTTATACTTCATCTATAACTGTTTCACCCAATAAAACATACAAATTAACGGCAAAGACAAGTCATCAAAATGCAGCAACACAGTCTGTTACATTAACAGATGGTTTGGTTAACGCTTCGACCAGTTATTCAGCTGCTGCTGCTTATGCCGCTAATAATATTACAACACCGGCTTTATCCACAATCCCTTCAACCACTTCGTTATCAATGAAATTTACTACAAAAACAGGTCATCGTACTCCTGGACAAGTAATTATGACCTTGGACGATGTAATACTAAGCGAATATGTGGCCACGTACCCAACTTATCTAAGCTATGGTAAAGCGTTCCAGTCTGAAGCAGCAAATTTTGATATTGGATACATAAATTATGATGTGACTGGTGCTTATGGTCCACTAAATTACGTGATTGCCGCATCTTCCTCTGGAAATGGAACTGTAAGTGGTGCAGCTACTTATACAGCTGGTGCTACTGTTTCGCTTACAGCAACTGCTAATTCTGGATATAGCTTTGTAGACTGGACAGAAGGTGGCTCACATGTATCTAGCAATGCCACCTATAGCTTTACCGCTTCTGCCGGCCGTACATTGGTGGCCAATTTTATAGCAGTATTAACTGTTACAGGAACATTAAGCCCTTTTTCATCAACTTACGGCACAGCTTCCACAACACAAAGTTTTACCGTAGCCGGTTCTAATTTGACTTCTGATATTATTGTAACTCCTCCAACGGGCTTTGAGGTATCATTGACTTCAGGTTCAGGATATTTATCATCAGTTACACTAACTCAGGCGTTAGGATCAGTTGCAACAACCACTGTTTATGTACGTCTGAAGGCAACAGCCCCTGCAGCTACGTACAGTGCTGCAAACATAACTATTAACACTACTGGAAGTAACCAAAATTTGTCGTGCTCTGGAACTGTAGCAACTATTACTCCAAATATTGCTTTTGCCACCATAACTTCGGTAAGCAAAAACTTTGGTGATGTAGCATTTACCAATGCTGCCACCAGCAGTAATTCCGCAGGTGCAGTAAGCTATAGCAGTGGAAACACCGCCGTAGCTACCGTCAATGCAACCTCAGGTTTGGTAACAATAGAATCAGTAGGCTCGGCTATCATTACGGCTAACATTGCAACTGCAGGAAATTACAGTGCCACTTTAACCACTTATACCTTAAATGTAGCAATTGGTAATCCAACTCTTGCTTTTACCACACTAACTTCGGTGAGCAAAATCATTGGAGATGCAGCATTTACGAATGCAGCCAGCAGTAATTTTGGAGGTCCAATAAGCTATATTAGTGGAAACACCGCTGTAGCTACTGTTGATGCGTCTACAGGTTTGGTAACCATTGTATCAGCGGGTTCGGCTATCATTACGGCTAACATTGCAGCTACTGTAAATTATAATGCCAGTTCAACTACTTATACTGTATATACTTATAATAGTGCCCTTTTCAGGGATAATTTTGAATCTTATGCGAATTCTGCAAATCTTAGAACAGTTACAATACCTACTTATGGTGGATCTTATGATGACTGGTGGATTTCTGGGATATCAGTTCAACCAGGTTGTTATTTAAATTCCAAAGGTGCAAAACTTAACGGTAAAGCAAATGCTTCTGTATATATGAGAAAAACTATTACGGTAACTGCAGGTCACACTTATACTTTTAGTGCCTTAACCTGGTGTACTTCAACGATTAATTCATTAGGATACGAATTTTTAACATCAAAGGTTTCTGGTGGTTCAGGTTCTCCTACAATTGCGAATACATGGATTCCACAAACAGTAACATTTACGGCTGCCACTAGTGAGAATGTGGACGTATTTGTATATAGTTGGGTTGCTGAAATATTTTCCGATGATTGGCTGGTAGTTGACAAAACTCCAACAGTTACACCAACGGTAGGAACCTATACCTACACAGGAAGTGCGCAAGGTCCAAATGCAGCCACTAATACTGGGACTGGGACAAGTTATACTTACAGCTATGCAGGAGTTAACCCAACAGTTTATACTGCAAGTTCAACTCAACCAACTACAGCAGGAACGTACACTGTAATAGCCACTGTAGCTGCTGATGGAAATTATACACAGGCAAGTTCTTCGGCTACAGCGTTTACAATTGGTAAAGCTACTCCAACGCTTTCAGTAAGCAATAGTCCAGCTACTTACGATGGAACAGCGAAATCAGCTACTGCAACTGCTTTGGGTGGTGGACTTGTAAGCAGTATCACAACAGGTGGAACAGCAACTCAAACCAATGCAGGAACTTATACTGTAACTGCTGATATTGCAGCTTCAACCAATTATAATGCTGCAACAGGCGTTACTGCCTCAAACAGTTTTGTAATTGACAAAGCCACTCCAACACTTACAGTAAGCAATAGTCCAGTTACTTATGATGGAACAGCTAAATCAGCTACCGCAACTGCTTCGGGAAGTGGAGTTGTAAGCAATATCTTAACTGGTGGAGCAGCTACTCAAACCACTGCAGGCACTTATACTATAACGGCTAATATTGCAGCTTCAACCAATTATAATTCAGCAACTGGTGTAACGGCTTCTAACAGTTTTGTTATCAGCAAAGCCACGCCAACACTCACTGTAAGCAATACTCCAGTTACTTACGATGGCACGGGTAAATCTGCTACCGCAACTGCTTCGGGAAGTGGAGTTGTTAGCAATATTTCTACTGGAGGAGCAGCTACTCAAACCACTGCAGGAACTTATACTGTAACGGCTGATATTACAGCCTCAACCAATTATAATGCAGCAACAAGTGTAACGGCTTCTAACAGTTTTGTAATCAGCAAAGCAATTCCAACACTTACTGTAAGCAATACTCCGGTAACATACGATGGCACAGGTAAATCAGCTACCGCAACGGCTTCGGGAAGTGGAGTTGTAAGCAATATTTCTACAGGAGGAGCAGCTACTCAAACCAATGCTGGAACTTATACTGTAACAGCAGACATTGCGGCTTCAACCAATTATAATGCAGCAACTGGCTTAACAGCCACTAGCAGTTTTGTAATTGACAAAGCTACTCCAACACTCACAGTAACCAATACTCCTGTAACTTATGACGGTACAGCTAAATCAGCTACAGCAAGTGCTTCGGAAAGTGGAGTAGTAAGCAATATCTTAACTGGTGGAGCAGCTACTCAAACCACTGCAGGAACTTATACTGTAACTGCTGATATTGCAGCTTCAACCAATTATAATGCTGCAA
>JBAXAD010000103.1:0-12319 GCA_037142715.1 Paludibacter sp.
CAAGATAGATTTAATACGGAGCTGTTGGCAAACAAATTTTTGTAAGATAAATCGTCAGAACCAGCATTGGCAAACGAAAGACTTAAAAATAAAATGCCAATAAAAACGAAGGTGATGCTAATAGCACAAATAAAAATGTACTTCCAAGTGCCTTCTAGCGCCAATTTGTTGCGGTGATGATAAATAAGCGCTGATGCACTCAAAGTGGATACTTCTGTAAAAATCCATACCACTGCAATGTGATTCGCTAAATATGCAGCACTTACGGCAGTAATTAGCAAAGCCAATGCCCCAAAATAGGTCGCCCGCGAACGTGGAGTAGCTTCCTCACTTTCTTCAATGTACACGTAACTGTGAAAAACGGATGGAATAGAAATAATGGTAGCTGTGATGAGCATTATTAAACCCAGCGAATCGAAGGTAAAATAGTTGGCCGTCGTTTCATTGTAGTGCCAGCAAGCATAAACAGTGAATGCCGTTTGCACTACCAGAAACAAACAAATTAAACTATAATTGAGCGACTTGTTTCGATTGAAGAAAAGCCCTGTGCCAATTAAAATTGAGATGATTAAATATATTATTATCATAAACAGTAAATTTATTTTTTTTTACTACTAACTACAATCTGCTAACTATTTAATAGTCCTTTAGATTAGTCAATTGACTCACATCAATGTCTTTGAATACATCGCCAATTTTGTTCAGGAAGATACCCAATATCAGCACACTGGCAAAAATGTCGAGCATAATGCCAAGGTTCACCAACATGGGCATTTCATTTCCTACCGCTAGCGACAAAACAAAAACGCCATTTTCGATAATCAAATATCCCATTACGTGGGTAATGATTTTTCTTCGCGAAGCAATGAAATAAAGTCCGGTGAACAATGTTGAAAGCGCCACCACAAAGAAAATCTTGTCTAACTTGCTTTCTTCCATTGTGTTTGAAAGTACAATGGTGGTAACAACAATGATGGTAGTTATAATTAACGACACAAAATTTGGCAGATAAGGCTCAGCTTCACGTGTAATGTTATTTCGTTTGAGCACGTATTTTAGAAACATCGGCACTGCCAGCGATTTGAAAATAATAGTTTCCAACAAAATTAGAATCAAATTGAGCGTGTTGATGTGTTTTAACTCCAAAAATGCCACAAAGAAAAGTAGAATTCCCTGCAATGCCAGCACGCTTATATAAGTTGTCATCCGGTTGGCAATGGACAAATAAAACAGCGAAATGAGAAAAATGATGAGCAGTACGTGTAACATAATATTTTAATTTTATAATGAGATAATTCGATAATATGGTAATACCATAAATTTTTGATTTTCAATTCTGTACTCAAATAAATTTCCCCGAAACCAACAAAGCCCCAAAAAATATCAGCAAAGATACGCTCGAAAGCACAACAATGAACTGTGCATTATGATTCATTCTAAATCGTGCCATAAATGATTCAATCAATCCAACGGTAATAGCCAAAATCAATTGTATTGCAAAAAACATTGGAATGGCATATTCATACCCAATTGTTCCGCTAAAAAGATTGAAAATTATAGCGCCGTACACTGCAAATTTCAAGTAACCAGCTGATAAAATCAATCCAAGGTCAAAACCACTATTGTCCAAAATCATCACTTCATGTACCATTGTTAGCTCCAAATGTGTTTTTGGGTCATCCAACGGCATTCGACTATTTTCAATCATGGCAATTTATAGAAATACTACCGCTGCCATTACTGCCAATGCGTAACTTATTGATGACCCGAGGTGTAAGACTGAAAATATCTCCTGAAAGGAAGTGTAACCGGTGAGCAATGCCAAAGAACCCATCAGAATAAAGAAAGCCGGTTCGGCAAACATGGAGTAAAGTGCTTCGCGACTGGCACCCATTCCTTCGAAACTGCTACCGGTATCCATTGCGCCAATAATGCTGAAAAACTTGCCCAATCCCAACACGTAAGCAAAGAATATGAAGTCGCCGTTGAAACTAATAAAGCCTTTCGATTGCCCGAATGGTACCACCAACATGGCCACAAATACAGATGAAAAATAGATAGTGGGAGCAATCTGAAAAACAAAACTAGAAGTCTCGCTGTACACCGCGCCTTTTTTGAACAATCGGATTACATCCAATAGCGGTTGAAAAATGCCAGGTCCTTTGCGTCCCGATACAATGCTTTTGGTACGAATGATTATTCCCGTAAAGAATGTGGCGGCCAAGATGATTAGAATGAAGCTTATCATAATTTAGATAATTAATAATTTGTAATTCATAATTCAATTCATAATGCACAATTTAATTATGAATTGTGCATTAATAATTATGAATTGATTAAAGTTGTTTCAAAAAATCAACCAGTAAAATTATCTGGTCATATATTATTGGTATACTGATAATTGAAATAATAAATACAATTCCATAAAGGATATAAAATTGCAATTTCCCGTTCTGAAAAAACAGAAAACGACCCATAAATGATTTGAAATTGGTGATGGGATAATCAATTAACCATTTCTCAACTTTATCATACGGATGTGTTTCGAGATGCGCTTTGGTTGGGAAAATCCCACTCAGTTCTTTTTCATGTTTTGTGATGATAAAAAACGAGGTTAGTAAATGACTATAGGTTTTGACGAATGAACTGGCTGTGTATTGAAGCTTCGGACTGGGAGCTATGTAGGCACAATTCCATGTTGGCAAAACGCTGATTTCTTTTTTCTGAAGCACAATTTTCCTGATTCCAAAAAGTACCATTACAACCAAAATCAATAGCCAAGCTGCTCTACTGATGGATTGTAGCGATTCAATACTATTTCCTTGAAAGGAAATAAATGGCATTTGATGCAGGTTGGTGAAAAGTTGAACAGGCTGTATCAGCATATTTATAAATACTGTTGGAAACAATCCAATTATAACCAACATAGCTGCAATAAAATACAATGGCAATAATTGGAAAAACGAAACTTCCTTCACTTCATGATGGAAAGTATGTCTTGCATTCCCCAAAAATACCACTCCAAAAGCTTTGGTAAAACACATCAAAGCCAGTCCGCCAATCAGCACCAAACCAGTAATCGTAAACACAATCCCGAGTAAGAAAGCAATTTGAGCGTTGTGAATGGAACTAAGCAATCCGGAGTAGAGAATGAATTCCGAAATAAATCCATTGAAAGGTGGCAATCCACAAATGGCCAAAGCAGCAATCAAAAACAGAAAAGTAGTTTGCGGCATTTTTTTGACCAATCCGCCCAGTTTTTCAATGTCCAGCGTATGCGTGGCTTGATAAACATTGCCCGCCGTGAAAAACAAGAGTGATTTGAAAAGGGAATGGTTGAGTGTATGCAGCAACGCACCCGCAAATCCCAACGAACTAAGTGCCACATTATTTGTGCCCAACCCAATGCAGCCCAATCCAATACCGATGCCGATGATACCGATATTTTCAATACTGTGGTAGGCGAGGAGTTTCTTTAAATTATGCTGCAATATGGCCAACATTACACCGTAGATTCCAGAAATCAAAGAGATTAACAAAATAAAATATCCAATGGTGGTATAATTCAATTTGATAAGTAATAACATTCGAAGAATACCGAAAATGCCGATTTTAATCAGCACGCCCGACATGATGCCCGAAATGTGCGCTGGAGCTGCCGGATGAGCGTAAGGCAACCATGTATGAAAGGGCACAAAACCTGCTTTGATAGCAAATCCGATAAAAAAGAAAAGGTACAACATCAATGAAACGGCACCCGAATTAGCAAGTGAATAGGTACGAATTGCTTCAAAATCGTAGCTCCCTGTTTTGCTTGCCACCCAGATAAATCCGAGCATTAGAAAAAGGATGGAAACGTGCGACTGAATTAAATAATTGATGCCGGCTTTGACAGTAACCATTTTTTCATGCTCAAAAAGAATACTCAGAAAAGCCGATAGCGCCATTATTTCCCATGCTACCAAAAAGACAATGCTGTTTTGAATGACACACAAACTTAGCAAAGCAGCATAAAGCAACACGAAAAGAATGCCATGAAAAGATAGATTTTTGGGTTGGTTTTGATACGCACTCATGTAAAATAAACCGTAGAAACCACCTGTGATAAAGGCAAAATTAATGATAAATATAAACCAGGCCGACAGCGCATCAACCTGTAAACGAATGGGACCAGAAATATAACTTCCTTGCAAGGTGAGGTCGAAGTTTTGTCCTTTCAATACCAGAATCGCAACGTAACTAGTGAGGATGGCAATCAAACTTATGGCAGCGTACACAGCAATGGCTTTTCCTTTCATTTTCAGAAAAGGAATTAAGCTCATGGCTATGAACGGAATAAGTAGGAAGCTCCAAACTATGTTCATGATACGAAGTTAAATACGGTTAGAATAATCATGGCAATGATAAACACAATACCGTAAGCCACATAAGATTGTATCCGTCCATTTTGAATAAATAAAAATCGACTCAGGAAGTGTTTTATATTGACGATTGGATAATCAATCAACCATTTTTCTATTTTATCGTAAGGATGGGTTTCCAGATTTGCTTTGGACGGAAAAATTCCCTGCAGCGCTTTTTCTTTCTTTCTGATTTGAAATAAAAGTCCAAACAACTGATTGTAGGTTCTCGAAAATGAGCTACCCGAATATTGAATTTTAGCCGTTGGAGCAGTATATCCACAACCCCAAGTGGTGGAAACGGTTGCTTTTCTTTTTCGTAGCAACAATTTTCTGATTCCAAAAACGGTAATTATCAGCAATATAAAATACAAACTGCTTTTGCTCACCGATAACAAAGCTTCAATTCCATTTCCTTGAAATGAAGTAAATGGAAGTTGTTGCAAGTTGGTAAAAAGCTGAACTGGTTGAATCAATACATCAAGAAATACTTTGGGTAACAAACCAATGAAAACTAAAATTGTAACTATAAAATAAAGTGGCAGGAGCTGATATTTAGATACTTCCTTCACTTCATGATGAAATGTTTGTCGTGCGTTGCCCAAAAATACGACACTAAAAGCTTTGGTAAAACAGATAATGGCAAGTCCACCAATCAGCACCAAGCCTGTAATTGTAAATATGATGCCTAGTAATGAAACCACTGACGCATTGTGCACCAATCCAAAAAGTCCGGTGTAGAGTATAAATTCAGAAATAAAACCGTTGAAAGGTGGCAAGCCCGAAATGGCTAGTGCAGCAATTAAAAACAAAAACGCAGTCTGCGGCATTTTCTTTATCAATCCACCCATTTTTTCAATGTCCAAACTGTGCGTTGTCTGATAAACATTGCCAGCTGTGAAAAATAAAAGCGATTTGAAAAGTGAATGGTTCAAGGTATGAAGCAACGCTCCAGCAAATCCCAACGAGCTCAGCACAGGGTTGTTAGTTCCCAACCCAATGCAGCCCAATCCAATGCCAATGCCAATAATTCCAATGTTTTCAACGCTACTGTAGGCCAGTATTTTCTTTAAATTATGTTGCAATATGGCCATCATAATGCCAAAAATTCCGGAGAACAAACCGATGACAAGAATTATTATCCCAACAGTCAGATAGTCAACTGGTATGAGTAAAAGCATCCGAAGTATTCCGAAAATTCCGATTTTAATTAGTACCCCCGACATGATGCCCGAAATATGCGACGGAGCAACTGGATGTGCGTAAGGCAACCAAGTATGAAAGGGCACAAAACCTGCTTTGATAGCAAAACCGATAAAGAAAACAGCAAACAACCAAAAAGAAGTTCCGCCGACATTGGCCAATGCGTAACTGTGAATGGCTGCAAAATCGTAAGTTCCTGTCTGGCTTGCCACCCAAATAAATCCAATCATCAGAAAAACGAGCGAAACATGAGACTGAATTATAAAATTGATGCCAGCTTTGATGGTGGCAGCCTTTTCGTGTTCAAAAATAACACTCAGAAAAGCCGAAAGGGCCATTATTTCCCAGGCAATTATAAACACGAAGCTATTCTGAATGACACAGAGACTGACCAAAGCGGGATATAGCAGCACAAAAAGTATGGCTTGCAAAGTCAGGTTTTTTGGTTGGCTTTTGTAGGTGCTCATATAAAAAATTCCGTAGAAACCACCTGTTAGAAAAGTGAAATTGATAATCAAAATAAACCATGCCGACAGCGCATCTACTTGTAAACGAATGGTTCCGCTGATATAACTACCGAGTAAAGTCAGGTTGAAGATTTCTCCCATTAATGCTTTTACAGCCACAAAACTAGTGAGAATGGCAATGCAAACTACAACCGAATACACAGCAATGGCTTTTCCTTTCAAATTGAAAAAAGGAATAACGCACAAAGCAATGAGTGGAATAAGTAAAAAGCCCCAAACTAGATTCATGTTACAATATTTAAAAATGTAAGTACAAATATAGTGATTATAAATGCAATGCCGTATAAAACATACGATTGCACGCGACCATTTTGAATGAATTTGAAATAATTGGCAGCGTAAATGAGTTGATTGCTTATGACATGAATGAACCGAAATTCAAAAAAGTCATGATAATGAGAAGCGTGTTTTCGTTCTTTTGGGAAAACCTCCCCCTTATTTAATTCTTCATATTGTTTCCGTTCTATCACTATGAAGTTGAACGTTTTACTCAATGTTTTTGTAAATGATTTACCTGTATATTGCATTTTACTTGATGCCGATAAATACCCATTTTGCCAGGTTGTGTGTGTTACCTGGGTTTTTTCATTGAGCATGAAAATACGAATTCTCCAAAAAACGAAGATGATACATATTAGTAAAATTGAATACAAACTAATACTTTCCACTATTGATATATAATTTGTGAATGCAACTGGTGGTGGTATAACGATATTTTTTGTTAATCCAGCAATTACATTTCCAACAATTTGCAAATAAAACTGTGGCACGAGTGCTACGCTTATCATTATGGCAATAATTGCATATTGTGGAAGCAGCATTTGCAATGAAACTTCTTTTGGTTCTGCGGAAAACTCTTTTCTTGCTTTTCCCAAAAAAACCGTTCCAAATGATTTGGTAAAAGTCATAATAGAAAGTCCGCCAATAACGCTCATGGCTGCCAATGAAACCGATAATAAAATCATTTCGTTGGGATGATACAATTTTACACCTTCAATTAATCCGCTGTAAATCAGAAATTCGGAAACAAATCCGTTAAATGGAGGCAATCCACAAATACCGATGGCTGCCATTAAATATACAAAAGCAGTGCGCGGCATTTTTTTGATTAGTCCGCCCAGTATTTCCATGTCGGAAGTGTGGGTTTGTTGAAATACGGAGCCCGACGAAAAGAACAATAAAGATTTGAGCAGCGAATGATTCAATACGTGCATTAATGCACCTCCAAAACCCAAATAATATAAAATGGACGAATTACTACCTAATCCTACCAATCCAATCCCCATTCCTATGCCTATTGTGCCAATGTTTTCGACGGTGCAATAGGCAAGCATTTTCTTGAGGTTGCGATGTACGGCAGCATTCAAAATTCCGAATAAACCTGTCACAACAGCGATGGTAATTATAATTTCACCGATTAATAAATAATCGCATTTAAGATAAGATGCCACCCTGAAAATGCCGTAAATACCCAGTTTTACTAATACGCCCGACATGATGCCTGCTATGTGTGAAGGTGCAGCGGGGTCTCCTTGCAGCAAACCGCTGTGCAGTGGCACAAAACCTGCTTTTAGTCCAAAGCCAACAAATAGCACCAAAAATAATCCAATATTGCTATAAGTTCCAAAATAAGTACTGAATGCATCGAAACTAAATGAACCAGTTTGAAAATAGAGCCATATAAAACCAATGGTCAAAAATATCATACTGATGTGCAACACAACAAGATAGTTGATACCCGCCTTGATGATTTTAGGATTGTGGTGGTCAAAAATGACTAGAAAAACCGACGACAGCGACATTATTTCCCAAACAATAAGGAAAAGCAAGCTGTGCTGAATCATGCAAACCCAAACCATGGACAGTTGAAAAAGGATAAATAAAATCCAATGAAAAGTCAACTTTTTGGGCGAATCATTCTGTGTTTTTAAGTAGCCAGCACCATATAAAACGCCAGTAATAAAAGTAAAATTGATGATGAGAATAAACCAGGCCGAAAGTTGATCAATTCTAATGGCAATATCGCCAAATAACTGACCACCATAAAAAGTGAAATCAACTATTTTACCTTGTAGAGCCTGAATAGCCAAGCTGCTTGTAACTATTGAATTGGTTAGGATGGAAATTATTGCTGTGTATGTTTTCATCTTATTTGGCACCAAAAATAGGATGACAATTGCCAACAGTCCTATCATCCAACTTAAATGAATCAACCCCACCATGAAATAATTAATTTTTGAGCTACAAAATTACTTCAAAATTGGAGTAAATGTTCAAAAAATGTATATTTTATTTTTTCTTACGTGCTATTTTGCAATCAATTAGTCATTTAAAGGTCATCTTTTAGTTCTCAAAAAAATTGTTTTTATACATTTTTGTAAATCGGTTGTATTTTTATTCTAGGTATTTGCCTTGGTTCTGATATAATTAACAAATTACAAATAACTTTTTTCTGTCAATAACGTTACATGTTCAAAAAAGTGTAATTTTGTGCGCTGAATAATGAAATTAATTCAAGTTGGAATTTCCAAAATGAATGAGTCATTATTTTAGGAAAACAAAAACACGAAACTCAAAACACGAAACATTTTTTTATTTATGTGGAAACTCGATCAATTTAATTACTCCCGCCGACCTTCGGCAGAAATTCAAATAGGTTCACTTTTATTGGGTGGAAATAATCCGGTACGTGTGCAATCTATGGCTAATACCGATACCAATGACATCGAAAACTCTGTTGCTCAGTGCTTAAGGATAGTAGCAGCTGGCGGCGATATTGTTCGTCTGACCACGCAAGGCATTCGCGAGGCCGAAAGTATTGGCAAAGTTCATGATGCTTTGCGTGAACAAGGATGTAATGTTCCTTTGGTGGCCGATATTCATTTCAATGCCAATGCCGCCGATGTGGCTGCACGTAAAGTGGAAAAAGTGCGTATCAATCCGGGAAATTACGTTGGAACAGTGAAAATTGGAGATACTTCCGATTATACCGATGCCGAATTTGCTCAGGAATACCAAAAAATCCGTGACCGTTTTATTCCGTTTTTGAATATTTGCAAGGAACATGGCACCAGTATTCGTATTGGCGTGAATCATGGTTCGTTGAGCGAAAGGATGATGAACCGTTACGGCGATACTTCTCGCGGAATGGTGGAATCGTGTATGGAATTTCTGAATATCTGCAAGGAACAGGATTTCAACCGCGTGGTGATTTCCATGAAAACTTCCAACACGGTGATGATGGTGCAGACAGTGCGATTGTTGGCACACGAAATGGAACTGGCTGGACATAATTTCCCATTGCATTTGGGCGTTACCGAGGCCGGTGATGGCGAAGATGGTCGTATCAAATCGGCTGTGGGTATTGGTGGATTGTTGGCCGATGGCATTGGCGATACCATTCGTGTTTCGTTGAGCGAAGAACCAGAATTTGAAGTTCCAGTAGGTAGATTATTGGTTTCGTATGTTGCTGAACGCAAGGGTCATGAAAAAATCGAAGCCAATGAAAATGCTGCTCATTCACGTTTCGAGTTTAGCAGACGTAAAACGCAAGCTGTGTCTAATATTGGTGGTAATAATGTGCCTGTGGTGGTTGCTACTGCTGAAGGAGAACACGCAGTTGCGCCCGATTATATTTTGTGCCAAAACAATATGTTTTGCAAAGACGGTGAAATGTACGATTTGTATACCCCTGAAAATATAAATGCACTTTTAGAGGATGATGCCAAAATCAAATTCTTGAAATTGAATTATTCTGATTTAAAACCTGAAGTACTCAAAGTGCTTAAAGAACAGACTGATATTGTTGTTGTATTGTACACCAATCATATCAATGGAGTGGGAGAGCAACGTGCATTTTTCCACGCATTGCTGAATGCAGAATGTACAACTCCGGTTATTATTGCCAGAAAATATGCCGAAACTGAGCTTCAGTATCTACAAATTAAATCGGCTGCCGACTTTGGTGTTTTGTTTATTGATGGATTTGGAGATGGAATTTTTCTTGAAAATACAGGAACGATTACTGTTGAACAAATCAACTCTGTGGCATTTGGTATTTTGCAAGCATCACGCGTTCGTACTACCAAAACCGAATTTATTTCTTGTCCAAGTTGCGGTCGTACCATGTTTAATTTACAAACGGTGGTGGCACGTATCAAAGCGCGTACTTCACATCTTAAAGAGCTGAAAATCGGAATCATGGGTTGCATTGTAAACGGGCCAGGCGAAATGGCGGATGCCGATTATGGTTATGTAGGCGCGGGTCGGGGAAAAGTGAGCCTTTACAAGCGAAAAGAATGTATTGAACGCAATATCCCCGAAGATGAGGCGGTTGACAAATTGATTGATTTGATAAAAGTGAATGGCGATTGGCACGAATAAACAAGTAAAAAGGTCATTGTTTAAGTTGGCTGATTTCTGTAAGTAAATTCGAATTGTTATGAATAATGATTATTTGATAACTTATCTATTGGCATGAAAATTGTAATGTGAAAACAACTGTATTTTATTAATAAACAAACAGTAAAACTGAATTCAATAATTAAAAAACAATGAAAATGAAAAAGTTATTTCTTGCGCTCATCTTAGTTCTGAGCATTGTAGGTGCCGTTAACGCCCAAGTAAAAGGTAAAGCCATTGGATTACGATTTGGTAATGGTGCCGAAGTTTCTTTTAATACCGCCTTGGGAAGTGCTCATAGATTGGAATTGGATTTGGGCTTGAATAGTTTTGATAACAATAGAAATACTGGATTTGGGCTAACAGGTATTTATCAATGGGTGTGGGCATTGGACGAGTTGGCGCCAGGTTTTAATTGGTATGCAGGTGTAGGTGGCACTGTAGGTAGCTATAAAACAAATAGTTTGGGTCTTGGAGTGGCTGGTCAAATTGGACTTGAATACAATTTCGCCATTCCGTTGCAACTTTCAATAGACTATCGTCCCGCCATTTTCCTAAACAATTCTTATGGAGCCTATGATGATGCAAGGTTAGCAATACGATACCGTTTTTGATATATTCAAAATTGGCAAATCCGATGTGATGCAGATAGTTGGGACAAAATAATTGGTCTAATTTATCAATTCTGGAATTAAAAAAAGGTTGCAATACATTTGCAACCTTTTTTATTTAGTGAATTTATGGCTTTATTCTAGACAATTACCTCTTCTGCCACTACCTCTTCAACTTCCACCTCTTCCACTTTTGCTTTATTATTTTCCTTCTCCTTGTTTTTCTTTTTTTTATTTGATTTCAAGGCTTCATTTTCTTTCCATTCCACAAAAAGCGTATGGATAATCCCATCAATAAGCCCTACTTTTGGTACGATAAGATGTTTAGCACCAACGCATTTTGCCACATCAATGTATATATTGGCAGCCAGAGTAATCACATCTGCACGGTCGGGTTTAAGTTTGTATTTTTCAATCAGCTCATCAACCGTATATTGCTTCAAGGTTTCATTGAGCGTTTCGAGTGCCGTTACCGACAATTTTCTGTCTTTACGAACCTCTGCCAACGCATTCAACTTGATAATATTACCACCCGAACCAATGATGTCATGAATAACATATTGTTCTTTTAATTTGGCCAAATCGGTATGTAATTTATCGTATTCCTCATCTTTTACTTTATTGTTCAGCATTCTTACTGTTCCAATATTGTAGGATTTTGATTGTATTAAATCACCATTGGATATTAAGCTGATTTCGGTACTACCACCGCCCACATCCACAAAAATATAGTTGAGCTCCTTGTTCAGTTTGTCGGCAAAATGACTTTCGTAAATAATGCTCGACTCTTCTTGTCCATCAATTATCTCAATTTTCAGCCCGGTTTCCTTCATTGTTTCCTTGGCAATATCTTTGGAATTTTTGGCATCTCGCATGGCTGAAGTGGCACAAGCCCTGTATTCGGTCACATCGTAAGCTTTAATCAAATGCTTGAAAGCTTTCATCAAACGGATTAATTGTTTGGCTTTTTCCTCTGGAATCTTACCCGAAACAAAAGATTCTTGTCCCAATCTGAGCGGAAAACGTATCAACAGCAATTTGCTGTATGTTTCTGTGGGGTCATCGGGTGACACACTCATTATTAAAAGTCGAACGGCATTAGAACCAATGTCTATTGCTGCAAATTTGAGACTGTTCATGTGGTAATTATTTATGTAAGTAATAAGAACTTAATATG
>JBAXAD010000104.1:0-12287 GCA_037142715.1 Paludibacter sp.
GGAATTGGGGCAAAATTGCTGCTTAACAATAACTTTTTTATAACGAACCATTGTTATTTATATGTAGAATTATTTATTAATTTTATTACTTTACACTCACTTAGTAATTTATTGCTATCAATCAAATTGTTTATTTTATTAATGTCATCATTCGAACCAGTTCTTATTCCACAGTCATATAACTCAATTAAAGGGTCTTTATCAATGATTAAACTGTAAAGTACTCTAAGTGTTGGAACAGTTTGAAGTTTTGAATAGTCTTCATAGATTATTTTCACAAAAGCAACATTTTTGCCAATGCCCCTATTATCTAATAAATACCCATCGTGTAAAAGAGTTGGCAATTGTAACTTTTCCCCTAATTTGACATCGATTGGATCAGGATATGATATAATCTCTGTTTTATCATCGGATAAAATGACAGGTACAAAGTTATAATAATCTGCTTTTGTTTTATAGACTATTAAATGCGGTCCATTATCATCAACAATAGCATTACCTGCTTGATTAATTTTTTCTTTTTGATTCAATCCCTTTTTGGATTGGCATCCATAAAATAAAAAAATAACCAGCAATGGAATAATTGTTTTCATTTATCAAAATTACTTTGTTGAATACTTTACGATTAAAGTTGAATTTTAAATGTTCCTACTCCAATTCTTACAATGTAAATTCCACTTGAAAGATTATTAAGTGTAATTGAATTAGATTTGACTTTGGAATTGAAAACCTTTGACCCAGTGATATTATAAATTTCAATAACTTCATCAAAAATATTTCCACTAACAAAAAGGGTTTTGTTGAATGCGAATACTTTAATATTGTCATTCATTACCGATTTTACATCTACTGTCATTGTAGAATTATGTGGTACTGCTGTTCCAACTTCAAAGTCATTGCCTATATTCTTGGTATATAGATATTTCCCATTCACAAACTTTCGCTTAGCTGCTGTAGTACTGGCAGTATTTGAAGCCATTGCACTACCCCAAATTGGTACTGCTGTTGTACCATAGGGAACATAATCAGCAAAGTCAACATTGGTTATTATTTCTTCAATTGTAGGAGTTGCCGTTAATGAAAATGCAGCATTACTTTTCAATAAAATCAATTTACCAGCTGTACCTCCTAGAGCCAAAGTAGTTGATCCATCAAAGTCGATATTCCATGCTGGTTGTGTGCCTGTACCATCAGCTCCTTTCAATGCAAAATACTTTCCAGATTTTATAATAGAGTTTGTTGGAAACTCATATTTGAAGGTTGTTATTGAAGATGTTGCTCCTAAATAGTATAAATTCCATCCACTAATATTGATGTCAGAATTGGTTGTATTAAATAATTCTATAAAGTCAGATTTATAAGTTGCACCAGTATTACCACCTCCTCCATAAACTTGTGAGATAATTACATCGGCAGTTGATGTTCTTTTAATATTCAAATCAAACAAATATGTACCAGTTTGACCAGTGAAAAATGGAGAGATTCCAAAAGTCACAGTACCAGAACCTTTTAAAATAATAGGATTTGGCATTAAATCATCAAATGAATCTGACCAAAAACCTCCATCTGAATAATTAAACGTAGCATCAACAGTATATGATTTTCCGTTTCCACTTTTAAAAGAATCATGTAGTCTGGCAGTAATTGTATAATTATATCCATCAGGCAAAACAACACTATAATAATCTTGATCTGTTCCAATATGTATATTAGACCCTTCAGTTGTTACTCTTGCGGAATCTCCTATAAAAGAAAGATTTAGATTGTATGGTGTAAATTGAACATTATTAGGCTCGTAAATATCAGATTGTAAAGGTGGTTCCACAATATTAATTAATTTTGGATTTACATAAGCTGTAGTAGCTTCTACTAAAGCCCATGCACCACCCTCTCCTTGTGCCCATACAGCAATTTGATACGAACCAGGGTTCACATTCAATCCAGACGTATTAAAGGTTAATCCATTAGTAAAATGTGTATTACTAGCCATTGTCAATCCCGATTTTTCATCTATTTGTTGAACCCATGTACCATCAATGTTATGTAAATCAACTGAAACACTACCCGTAAAAGCAGCTCCAAAATTTGCTACATCTACTTTTATTGTTGCTGATTGATTTTGTACTATTGAACTAGGTGTAACTGTAATACCCGAGTACATTTTCAAACTACTATTTGATACGATTGTAATTGGAATCATATTAAGGTATGAACCATTATTGACTTTAAACCAATTGCCACCAGTTGGTTTTACAAAAATTCCAATATAATAACTCCCGGGAGCAGCCGTTAATTTAGAACTTGTAAAATTAACTCCAGATGTATAATGATAATTTGGTTGCAATCCATTTCTTTCTGTTATTGTTTCAATATATTCTACAAAGTTGTTATTTACATCAAAAAGTGCAGCAGTAATTTCTCCCAAAAAAGTAGATATACCAATATTTTTAATATCGGCATTAACGGTTACACTTTGTCCATAATTAATGGGGTTTGGACTAACAGTAATATTTGAATACAAAGAGAAACTTGTTGGTATCACATCGGTTTGAGGTTGAATGCCAATTACTGCCTGTTGATTATTGTTATATGTACCTGAACCACCTCCAATTCCAGTACCACTTGGATTAAGAGCATTTACCTGAAAGTATCCATTATAAGCACCTCCCCAGCCCCAATTAAAATGGACATAATCATTTGAATCATATCCATCGGCAACAAAGCAATGACCACCTGAACCAAAACCAGCATACAAAACTGGTCTTCCAGCAGTAAACTCTGTTTTGAGTTTACTTATCCAATCTGTTTCAGTGAAATTGTTTTTCTCAATCCCCTGTAAGCTAGATTTATAATTGAAATAATTTTTAAATGCATATTCAGCACAATTTACGACGGGGCTTCTTGCCGAAATCACATAAGCACCGCTTGACTCTGGGCTATAACTCATATCTACACTTACACCGCAATGATACATTAAAGTGGCAACTGCATTGTTTGAGCTAAGAACTATATTTGGCATTGAACTCCAGTCATATGTTGTACTTCCAAAATTTGCAGATAAAGTTCCATAAGTGGTGTGATTATATGAGTGAAAACCAGAGCCAGTTAAAGGATAATTCCAAAATTTCATAATTTGAGCCATAGCAGTAGCCACACATCCTGTAACAGAACTTTGAGGACAAAGTGAGTTATAATAGGGTGACTGATTCCATTTTGTTTGAATTAATGGACTTACACTAGTTGCAACACTACCTTTAGCTTTTAAAGGTGATTGATATGTTCCACTTTTTAACGCAATCCATTGTTCAGTAATTTCTTTTGTTGGAGTAATATTATTTTCAACAATAAATCGAATTTGACTTCTGTAACCCTCAAGCCACTTAGATACATTTTGTGGAATATTATTTGCATCGAAAGCACCACCATCAGAATAACCAAGTATTGGTGACACATTATCATCTCCCGACACAATAATAAATCCGTCATTACTATTGTTAAACACATAGTAAAAAGTGGTTTCCTGCGCAGTAGACATTGAGCTACTTGCCCTTGATTTTGCTTTATATACAGAATTTAGACTTGATACCTTTTGTAAAGTTTGTGAGGTAGCTTGACCGTTAAGGAAGTTTTTTCCAACACTTAAAGCAGTGTTTAGGTCAATTTGTTTTGCTTGTAGTTGAAAAATAAACAGAAATAGTCCAATAAAGAGTTTGAGTTTTTTCATTTTTGTTAGTTTTGTTTGATTTGAATTATAAAGTATTTAAAATCATTTTGTCAATACTGAGTGAAACCTTCGCCTAATAAAGAATGACTTTGTTATAATTTAATAGGAATGCAAGGATCGTATATTTTATGTTCACATCTTTTTAATCCCATTTACAGGTTCGTGTGTCACCTTTGTTTATTTTCACGTTGAATGTTTCAATTTGTTGGTGCAAAACATACCCGGATTTTTCGACAATTTTTATTGTATAATATCCTTGTTGAACCTTTTGTTGCATAGTGGAAAAACCCGAAACAGTTCCTATATATTTGTCGTTAATATATACATAAAAAGGGTCTTTGTCATGATTTTCGAGTACGATTGTACCACCAAGTAAAGTTGCCACACCTTTAGCAAGTTCAACAATGGAATTTCCCAATTCATCCTGTTGCTGTTGTTTTTTATGTGCGTCTTCTGCAGTTTTCGCAGCTGCCTTTTCATCTGAACTTCGTTGTAGTTGTTCAGCATGTTGCTCTTTGCCAGTTTTACCCGAAAGTTCGTAAGAAAGTTTTTCCGAAAGTGAAATCAAATCCGACATAGATTTAATTGAAGCACTGCCCGAATTGGAAGTTGTCAGTACTTCTGAACTTTCTACGTCAATCAACCTGGCAGAAACGTATTTTTCTCCTAAAACATCGCTAACTTCAGCTACACAAACCAATTGAACACCGAACTGTCGTCCCAAACGTGAGAGCTCACTATTTTTAATATTGTCAGTGCTTTGCTGTGTTTTTTCTTTGCTCAATTCGTCAAGAAAACTACTAGAGCGTTCTACAGCAGTATAATTTCCACTTTTCACAAAAGCCTCAACTAACTTGTCACCCAAAACTTTGTTAATACCAGCATCTGTCCCGCCTGTAACATAAACAGCTACTTTTTGCTGTGCAAAAGTCATATTTGTAAAGAGAATTACAAATGCCAAAATTATTTTTTTTGTTGTCATAAATAAAGATATATTAAATGGATAATTATATTGTGTTGTAATAAATTTGAAACCTTCAAGCCCGTCCAACTGGATATGCATTTAATTAGTTATAATAACGTTGAATGTCCCAGTAGTTGACATTTATTTCCACTCCCAACTTTTGTATTCTTAGCGCTTGTAATACGTTCTCAATTTCACCAGTAGCAATTCCCCTATTTTAAAATTCCTAAAATTTCAGCCCTCAAAATTACACAAACTATTTAACACCACATCATATTTACCAAACTATTTTAAAAAATAAAAATATCATTGAAAATTAGAAAAAAGAAACCGTTCAGAAGCTTCATTCCGAACGGTTTTCGATAATTTTAGTGAGTAGGAGCGGAGTCCCTACTGTTTTACATTACATAACTGATAATCTCGTCGCTCCACACACGGCGTGGGTCGGTACCTGCACCGGCCACCACTATGGCATAGGCTTTGCCACGCACCAAGTTTTCAAGGGTAATTTTGCGTTTGGTGTTGGAGGTGCGTTGCCACACGCTGTCTGCAGTACTTGGCGCGTCGGTATATTGGATTTCGTAAATATAAGCATTGGGCACTACGCTCCAACTTACCGCCAAACTGCCACGAGAAGAACCTGCTACGGCTACCACATTGGCGGGGCGCTCTAGTTCACCTATGGGAGTAGCTTTCCGCTTTACGTCAAATCCTGCACTGATAATTTGCAGCTCGTCACCTTCGCATATTTCCTGCACTTGTACAGCCAAGGAAGCTGCCATGGGTTCAAGTATGCCACGCACACTGTTCTTTTCTACTGTGGATTGCTTGTTGCCTTCCGAACCTAATTCCACCAACGTACTGAAACGTTCAATGTTTGTCTTTAATATCACTACCGTTGGTGCCAATGCCAGAAATTTGGGATTGTCGGTGAGACATGTCGAAATTGTTTTCAATTTCACGTTCAACTCAATGTCTGAATAACGATTGGTTGAAAAATCTACAATAACTTTTGCTTTTGCCATAGTTTCTTTGTTTTAAAAATGAATAATTAAAATTGTTTTCTATTATTGTTTTGTATATCTGCACTTTAATGTCATTCGTTCTTGTTCTATTATACTTTTTAATTCGATTTTCTTGGTCAGTAAAATGATTTTCTTGGTCAGTAAAATGATTTTCTTGGTTAGTAAAATGATTTTCTTGGTCAGTAAAATAGTTTTCTTGGTCAGTAAAATGATTTTCTTGGTTAGTAAAATAGTTTTCTTGGTCAGTAAAATGGTTTTCTTGGTCAGTAAAATGATTTTCTTGGTTAGTAAAATGATTTTCTTGGTTAGTAAAATGATTTTCTTGGTCAGTAAAATGATTTTCTTGGTCAGTTTTTAGCTGATTTAGCTTGCTAAAATGGTTTTCTTTTTCATTCAATTTAATTTCTGTTGAGTTAATGTCATGATTTTCATGTTTAATGGAATTATTTGTTTAATGTTTTAGGCAGTTTTTGTATGGTTTTTTAAATTCTTGACCCCTTTAAGTTCATGAAAATAAAAGTGATTTAAATTCTGTGCAAATTAACCGCAAAATTTCTATAAAATAAATAGGGCGAACGCCCCATTTTTCACCATATTTTTTAAACATGCCATTTAATTCAAAATTATTAGATTATATTTGTCGAACTTTTTTAGATAAAAAAATTGAAACCTATATTGAATCAGGATTATCTATTGGGAATTGATAAAACTGAAATGGGGCAGGAGCTTGGCAATAAAAAATAGAGAGTAAAAAAAAAACACAAAAACCAGTTGTTTTAAAAGCTGCTGTATTTCTTAAAAAATTGATAGCAAAATTATTTATTTTTGATTTTAAGTAGTAAGAATAATCTAATGTCGTATTTTAAATGGCAAAAACAATTGACACATAGATTCATTTGGTTTTCACATAGCGACACATAGCAAAATATTTAATTTCAATATAATTGATAATTAAAATCGCCATGATTATTTATAACTATCAAGCAATCAGAGCACATAGTAAAAATACCTGTCGGTATTTTTGAAAACAAATAATCCTACTATGTGTAAACACCACAGGTGTTTCTATCTAAACTTTAAAAAATAACTATGTGGTACAATGTGAAAACTAAATGAAACTATGTGTCTAAAATAGGATATTTTATTCTGACCATTACTAATTTGACTAATTCTACTTTTCAAAAAAAATAAAACTCAAAAAGTATTTGAATCACAATAGCCATAATAGAAAGTACTAATAATGACATAATAGTCTACAATTGAAAAATACCCAACGGTATTTTAAGAATTAAGCGCGATAATAATACTGAAGGAATTATTGTGCTTAGCTTTAAAATTTTTATAATAGAATTATTAAAACATATTTATGGCAATTTATAATTTTAATCAACAATAAAAACGACTATGAACGACAAAAATCAAATTGAACAATTACTACAACAACAAGCGCTCCTTTATAAAGAGCACGAATGCATGGTAACGGCAGAAATGGAAAAGCGTATGGAGAATTTTATGAAAGACTGTGACTATAGAGCCCATTCGCAACAAGAAACCTTTACATTGTTCAATCTACAAACGGGCTCCTATGTATCCCAGCACATTGCATCGGATGAAAATGGACATAGTATCGTTAATAATTTTCAGACCCTTCAAGCAGGTAATTATTTGATTGATTACACCCATCCAGAAGATAAATTGTTTACACTAAAGTTGGAAATAGCCGCTATGAAATGCCTTCAATTGCTGAACCCAAATCAAATCAAAAATTTTTGCTTCACCTATCAGCGTCGATTAAGGAATGACAAAGGCGAATATAATTGCTATATCCACCAAATGAGGGTGGCGATAAGCGATAAAAACCACTGTCCGTGGATATTACAAATCATGACCAAGCCCTGCATCCTAAATCCTGCCGAAAGTGTCGAACGCTATCGTATTTTTTCAATCAAATCCTCCAATGAATTCAATGTTTTCAAAAAGATTTGGAAAGTTTCGATTGTAAAATTAACAAATTGCCAAAAGAAGATTCTTTATTGGTCAGAAAAAGGATTGAATAAACAAGAGATTTCCATAGTAATGATATGCAGCTTAAGCACAATACGGTCGCATTGCGATAAAATAAGAAGTCTGCTGTGTGTCAATTCCATTTCACTTGCTTGTATTCTTGGCACCCAGCTTGGACTACGCTGATGCCTACTGAATTTTTAAAATAGTCAGGTGTTTTTTCATCCGCTGTCCCTTTGAAATATAAAAAATCTGTTTTATTTGCTTTGTATGCGAATAACTGCCCTCCGAAGTTGTTTTTGGTAGTATGGATAAATGAGACAATGTAAACATCCTGTTATTTTTCATAATTATTCCCCTTAAAGTGATGTTTGAATAGTACTCGTTTAGTTAATTAATGGCATAAATCCTGCATTCTTATTCATTAATCAGGTTTTCAAAAAACTTTTTGAGTTAAATAATGTTATTGTACAATTATTTTAATATCGCGTAATCGTCTAATAATAAATTTATTGCGTAAATTTGGTGCGTATTACTTCCAATAATATAGTACTATGTATTGCATAGTACTATATTTCTCAATATCTTTGCACCGTAATTAGAAAAAAGAGTCTAAAGTCTCAGGTCAAAGGTCACAAGTCTTATGACAAAAGACACAGGTCTAAAGTCAAAGGTCTCTTTTCAACATTATTTTATATAAATATCACGCAGTTAATAACATTGCTGGCAAACAACACGAAACGCGAAACGTGAAATACAAAACACTAAAAGATGGTCAACGCGTCAAATTGTAAAAAAACGGTTGTACGCTGTAAAACACGGAACACGAAACGCAAAACACGAAACAAAAAATGATTACACTTAAAAACATCAACAAAACGTACGACATGGGTCAAGCTTCGTTGCACGTACTGAAAGGAATTGATTTGCACATTGCTCAGGGTGAATATGTTTCCATCATGGGTGCTTCGGGTTCTGGTAAATCTACTTTGCTGAATATCCTTGGCATATTGGACGATTATGATACCGGCGATTATTTGTTGAATGGTAAGCTGATTAAAAATTTGTCGGAAAAACAATCTGCCGTGTACCGCAATGAAATGATAGGTTTTGTTTTTCAGTCGTTCAACCTGATTAATTTTAAAAATGCATTGGAAAACGTGGCTTTGCCTTTGTATTATAAGAATATAAGTCGCAAGAAACGGAACATCATTGCCATGGAATACCTGGACCGAATGGGTTTGAAGGATTGGGCCAACCACATGCCTAGCGAAATGTCGGGTGGTCAGAAACAAAGGGTTGCCATTGCACGTGCCATTATTTCACAACCCAAAATACTTTTAGCCGATGAACCAACTGGCGCATTGGATAGCGTAACAACCATTGAAATGATGAAGGTGATGGGTGAATTGAATGCCAATGGTTTGACCACAATTATAGTAACGCACGAAAAATCGGTGGCCGACGAAACGAAATCAATTATTCATATCAAAGATGGATTGATTGAACGGATAGAGAGGAAAGCCCCCTAACCCCCGAAGGGGGAATTAAGAGGGTGCATCACAAAAAAATCAATTAATAATACTAACTAAAAGTCCCCCTTCGGGGGATATAGGGGGCTGAATTTATGTTTTCAATCAATACCTTACAAGAAATAATAGCCACACTCCGGCACAATAAGTTACGAACAGTTCTTACAGGACTTTCTGTATCGTGGGGCATATTTATCCTTATCGTTTTGCTGGGAGCCGGCAATGGATTGAAAAACGGAGTTTCCTCCAATTTTAGTCAACGTGCCACCAACACAGTTCAAATGTGGTCGGGAATGACATCTTTACCTTTCCATGGTTTGAAAAGTGGTAGAAGTCTCAATTTTTCGGAAAAGCAAATTGGCGCTGTAAACGATAATTTGATAGAAACGAAAGGTCAAACCGGAATTATTGAGAAAGAAGGGATGGTGGTTACTTATAAAACCGAATATGGTTCTTATGCTCTTAAAGGTGTGAATCCGCTTTATAATTCTATTTTTAATCTAAAGTTTGAGACCAATGGTGGCCGGTTTATAAACGATTTGGATTTGAAAAACAATAGTAAAGTAGTGGTGATTGATAAAAAGATTGAGGAAGTTTTATTCAAAGGCAAACCTGCACTCGGACAATATATACAAGTTGGAGCAGTGATGTTCAAGGTGATAGGTATTAATACAAAAAAAGAACGTTGGGGCAGCGGAAGTGTGTACATTCCATTTACAACAGCGCAATTAATTTACAATCCTGATAGAAGATTCCGTAGTATTGCCATGTCGGTAGGTGGTTTGGAAACTGCGGAGGCCAACGAGAAATTTAATGACAAGTTGAAAAGCACCATGTCCAAAAGTTTGCGCTTTGACCCGAAGGATACACAAGCATTGTGGATTTGGAACTCTCAAAAAGATTATATTGAGACCATGAAGATTTTTGCGGGTATCACCATTTTTGTTTCTATCATTGGAATTTTCACCCTTATTGCAGGAATTGTAGGTGTTAGTAATATAATGTTGGTGTCGGTAAAAGAACGAACACGCGAAATAGGCATCAGAAAAGCCATTGGTGCTCCTCCAGCTGCTATATTGCGTTCCATCATTTTGGAATCAATTATTATCACCACCATTTTTGGTTACATAGGCATGGTAATGGGAGTAGGGCTGACTGAATTGGTCAATTTCTTTTTGGTACAATCGGCAGCACAAAACCCTTCGGAAACAGGAATGTCGGTATTTAAAGATCCCACAGTGCCACTTTCGTATGTGCTTATTTCAACAGGCATTTTAATTCTGTCGGGAGTTATTGCAGGGTATATGCCTGCACGAAGGGCAGTGAGGATTAAACCAATAGAGGCTATGCGGGAAGAATAAATTCATTTACTATTTTTTCATTTACAATTTACTATTACGTTTTTTACCATTTCATCAATTTTTGATATGAAAAATATAATTGAAAATAAAGATGCCAATACTAATATTATTTCCCCATTCGGGGGATTAAGGGGGCTCTTTAAGTGGTTGGGGGTTGCATTTGATATAGATCGTTGGCAGGAAATATGGATTACCATCACGCACAATAAATCACGAAGCGTATTGACTGCTTTTGGGGTTTTTTGGGGAATGTTTATGTTGGTGGTGATGGTGGGTGCGGGTGTGGCATTGGAACGTGGAATGAATTCGCAGATAGAAGGATTTGCAACAAATTCATGTTTTGTGTGGACAGAGAAAACCTCTGAGCCTTTCAAAGGATTTAAAAAAGGAAGAAATTGGAACTTGCTCAATGAAGATATTCCAATTCTAATTAATAAAGTTCCAGAAATACAATATATTGCTCCTGTGCTTTTTGGTCAGGGTGGAACAAATAATGTTACCCGAAACGATAAAGTGGGTTCCTTTAGTGTAAAAGGAAATTATCCTGCCTACAATAGAATAGATGAAAGTAAAATGCTTAAAGGTAGATATATCAATGACATAGACATTGCCGAAAAACGAAAAGTGTGCGTGATTGGCGAACGTGTTTTGGAAGTGTTATTCCCCAAAAAAGAAGAACCAATTGGTAAAAACATACAAGTGAATGGTATCTATTTTCAAGTAATTGGGGTGGCGCAACATACTTCGGACATCAACATTGGCGGACGAAGCGAAGAAACAGTTATACTTCCATTTAGTACCATGCAACAGGCTTTTAATCAGGGAAATGTAGTTCATTTTTTGGCTGTAACTGCCAAACCGGGCATAAAAGTGAAAGTGGTGGAAGATAGAATTCACGAAGTGCTAAAAGCCAAACACAGCATTGCACCCAATGACAAAAAAGCGGTAGGCGGAATGAATATCGAAGATCAGTTTACCATGTTTCTTTATCTTGGTATCGGTATTGCCAGCTTGATATGGATTGTTGGTTTGGGAACTTTGATGGCCGGTGGAATTGGTGTGAGTAACATTATGTTGGTAACGGTGCGTGAACGAACTAAGGAAATTGGAATAAGAAGAGCTTTGGGAGCTACTCCACGAAACATTATTACCCAAATTATGACTGAAAGTATTGTGCTCACTCTTATTGCAGGCATTATGGGATTAATGGTAGGAGTGGGATTACTTTCGCTGGTGGGATTGGCACTCAGCAGTGGCGACCAGTTTTTCAAAGACCCACAAATTAGTTTTACGGTAGGACTTGCCGCTTTATTTATTCTGTTGGTTATCGGCACATTGGCCGGATTTATTCCTGCCAATAGAGCCATGAGCATTAAACCGATTGAGGCAATAAGGGAAGAGTAGTTGACCCCTAGCCCCTAAAGGGGGACAAGACCAAGTTTGTTTGTAAATGTAGGTATGTAAAAATGTAAGAATTAAAGAATGTAGGATTAAATAATTATGATTGTGACTAACAATAAACATTTGGAATTGCTTAAAAAAACATCAATTTAAATATAGTCAAAGTTTAAAGTAATCATTACTAACCTAGTTCCCCTTTGGGGGTTAGGGGTAATTTATAAAAAAAAGAAAAACATTATGAAGAAAATTTTTAAATTTGTCATGCTAGCTATATTG
>JBAXAD010000105.1:0-12245 GCA_037142715.1 Paludibacter sp.
GTATCAGAAGCATCGCTGCCAACCTGCGAACAGAACCAAACGTTTAGTATGGAATTTACAAACGGTACCAGCGACCCCTACGATTTATATATCAATGATAAATTTCAACAGATTGTTAGAGCAAAATCTAAGGTGACTTATGATGTACCTGCAGGATATTGGAGTGCCGAAGTGGTGCAAATATCGGGATATAATCTTAACCAAATTGATAAATTCTATTCAGATACCTATCAGTCATGTACTAATTACTATATTGTGTTTTAGAAAGTAATCAATACTTACAATCCCTTTAAAAGTGCTTCGACCGGTAAGTTTATTTTTTTCGTCCAACGAATCTTATCACCGATCCTGTTCCGTTATGAACCAACCCTTCGTTCAATTCTATTTCTGTCTCTACTAATTCTATGACTTCATAATTATCAAAGTCAGACTTTATTTCGTCAACAGAGAACAAGCTCGCCAGGTCTTTTGGTCCGCCTACATTCTCATTCTTGGCGTTATATTCCAAATGTTTTTTGCTAAAGGCTTCAAAAATCACCATCCCACCCTTTCGCAAGTAAGTATCAAGCAATTTGTGCTGCTGCGATTTAATGCTTGCCGGAAAGTGTGCATAAATGAGTGCTATGGCATCAAATTGTTCAGCTTTGTAATTCAAGGTTTGCAGTTCGCCCACCTGATAGTCAATGCTTACATTGTTAGTTCCTGCCAGTTGAGTAGCCTTGTTTTTCCCTTCTACACTTATGTCGAAGGCCGAAACAGTCCAACCAAGCTTAGCAGCATACACTGCATTGCGACCTTCGCCCTCTGCCGGAAAAAGTATTGTTCCAACTTCTAGCATATCAAGTTGCTCTTTCAAATAGTTGTTTGGATGTATGCCATAAGCAAACTCGTCTTTGCTATACCTTTCATTCCATTTGTTAGTCCACGAATCTGTCATATTGTTATTTTATTGTTTATTTAAAATTTATTAGTAGTTCAAGTATTGACATAATAATTTTCTCATATAAAGATTATATTATAGCAAATCAATCAAGTTTTGTTTCGAATTAATTTAGAAGAACAAAAACTCCAAAACTCCATGCAGTAGGTTTTATATTGAAGCTTGTTGATTCATAACTTTGTTTTGTTATACTTCCAGAGCTAAGACTTGGATTAAAACCATTGAAAACAAAGTAATTATCGTATTTTGTTGTTGAAATATAACCTAATCCATTGAAATTTATTTGTAATCCTACTTTAGACGTGACTAAATACTGAAGTTCTGGTGATAGGAAGATGTATCTTGATTCTATTTTGTTCTTTTCCGATTTAAATATTGTTTCTTGACCTTGAGGCTCTTTGGTATATTTTTGAATTAAAGTATATGTTCCCCAACCTAATGAATAACTAGCTCTTAATGAAATGCTTAATTTATTAGTTGGTTGATAAAAGTATTTTATAAATACGAGTGGTGCAATTTCATTTAATCCAACTGAATAGCTTGGATACATTTTATAATCCAAATTTCCATTTACGTATGACGAAAATGTCATATTAGTATTTGAATCAAAGTTATTTATATAACTGACACCAATTCCTATTGCCAAGTTGTTATTAATAAAGTAGCCAACTTCTGGAGTAAATGTCAAATTACTGTTCTTAGTTGAAGTTTCTGTAACATTATCCATCTTTACATTCGATAAATCATAATTAATATTGCCATCAATATAATAGGTTCCAAATTCATATTGAGCGGATGTGGATAGATTAAATACAACTATCAATAAAAGAGTAAATAAAAGTTTCTTCATAATGGAATGGTTTTAAATATATTTGTTCTGTTGTGTTTATTATTATTTTTTCCTCGTTCCCCTACTCTGTCTCTGTCTTTGACAGAGTCAGAACTCTGTCATCCCGCTTTTCCCATAGCGTAAACTGAATTGTTTCGATTCGGCGTATAGCTCTCGCTTTCCATATTGTATTTGAATATGCAAGGCGGAGCCTTGCTTCCCACCCGAGTTACTTCTTTAATAATACCTTTAATCAGTAATTATAAAACTTTCAGTTTGTTATTTTTTTAATTTTTGAGATTCAAAAAGAAAAATAAATATATCGTTAGCTAATTGCCAACTGAAAGAATAGTGTTACCAAAAATAATCCGAGAATAGAAATTATTGTCATAAAGCATAACCAACCATACTTAAATCTCTTTTTGTTTGGAAGTGCATCAAATTTGTCAAAGAAAACCAAATATTTTTTATTGTTAAGAAGAAGTGTCTGGTTAAGCCAGACAGAAAGGGTAATTAGCGAAATTAACAGTATTACTAGATATAAAATGTTTTCATAGATATAATGATTATATGATATTCCAGTTAGAATTTGGAATAAATTAAAAATTGAAAATAAAACGATTATACTTAATAGTGTAAAGCCATTTCGAGCAAATATAATACTCAAATGAGAACTGGTTTTTACTATACGGAATCTATCGTCATAATTTTTTCTACTATTAGAGGAAATATATTTAAGCCATTTGAATGAAATAAAATATTCAATAAAACTATTTGAAACAATGTCCCATCTATATAAATTATAGAAGATTAAATTGCAAAACCATTCAAATTTCTTCATATTTACTTCTTTCTTTATTGACTTGTTACTCTAGCTTACAATCTATGGAGTTTGCTTGTATTACAGACAGACTGTTGCAATTATACTAAAAAAGTGAGTTTCTGTTTCAGGCTTTTCTGTCTGATGTTTTTCTTATTACCTTAAAGTTCGGCGTAGGCTCCAGCCTACGTCGCAGCTAGAAGGAAAGCTCTGCTTTCCATTTGCAAGGCAGAGCCTTGCTTCCCACCCGACGTAGGCTGGAGCCTATGCCGAACAACAAGACCACCAAACTACGCTACGCCGAACGAGGTATAGCTCACGCTTTCCATATTGTATTTGAATATGCAAGGCAGAACCTGAAGCCTATGTATTAGCAGCAGTAAATTTCATTTTATTTGTCAATCGTTATTTCAAAATCAAACTTCGGCATAAAATCGTGCTTTTCCCAGATATATAGTTTTTTATCTTTAACTTCTCCGACTGAGTCGTAAGAATATGAAAATGATTTTAATCTTAAATTCTTTTCTGTTGTTAATGTGTAAACAGCCGTGTCTAAAGGCTTTCCCCAAGTTTGAGTAGAAGTAATAATATACTTGTTTACGATTGAAATTTTTTGTCTGTAGAAAATATTAATATCAACTGTGTCTTTACTTGGCAACATAAAATTAAAGAGAACCGAATTCTTCAGTCGACTAAACTTGATTTTACTATTTGTGCTTAAATTAACGATTCTAATAGAATCTATCGTTGCTGTTTTGTCTGCAAATGGAAATGTAATTTGTTGATTTATATCTTTCTTAGTATCATTATGAAAAGAATAAATGCCGTTAATAATAAAATAGTCAGTATCAAGGGCAAAATCAATGTGCTCTTCAAAAAAGGAAACATGATTTTGTGCTTTTAAATGCAATGAAGTACTAATAAACAAAAGAATAAACCACAAAATATATTTTCTCATTTCCCAGCGATGATTATTTTCGAAGTTCCAAAATTTTTATTATTCACAAGTAGTCGCAGAGTATATGCTCCTTTTATTGTATTTGCCGGTAAGTCTATCTTTCCGATATTTTCTGTTATTGGAAATTGCATAATTTTCTGTCCACTTAAACTTATCATTTCAATGTAACTAGCTGATGATTTGACGGGAATAGAAACTTCGTACTTAAATGATAAGTCTGTTATCGGATTGGGAGATATCTGAAGCATAGTTACTGGATCACTTTTTATTTCATCCACAGCAGTTATTTTCTGTATATGAATATCAACAGAAATGACCGAATCCGGCATCATATTCAATTCAATCGGTAAAATGTCTACAATAAAATTATTATAACCCTCGCTATAATACATTTTACTTATTTTGTTTTTAAATGAAAATGCCCTTGCAGAATAGGAACCATCAGATGATGGTGTAATATCGTATATTCCGTTAGACCTCAAGATATGAGTAGAGTTAATAAGAGGCTGATTATTCTTATCATAAATTTTCCCTTTTATTGTGCTACACATCCCTGTTGTATCATTCACTGCGCCAAAAGTAGGCGATTTATCAATACTGTAAACATTCGCATTTATAGAAGTATTATACATGTCCAAATTGTTGAAGACGAAATAAGATCCAATTGATTGTCCTGTTTGTGGACACGCTAGTGTGGCATTTTTCAAATTACCAAAAACAAGAGGTATATATAATTCTTTTGTTGTTGAATTATATTGGAAATAGTGATATTCAATCTGTATGCTGTCACCTGCAGGATTTATATTCAGATTGGACAACAAGCTATCATTACGAACTAACATTACTCCCGCATAACCTTTAAATCTCAGGTTCTTCAATTTGGCTCTACTTGTTGAAGAGCATATAAAGATGCTGTCCACTGGCAGGTATGTGTTTTCATTAAAAATATTTTTATATCCCAGTTCAATCACCCATTTGCCGTCAGCATCAAACCCAATTTCAGAAAGTCCGATAATCGGAGGTGGTGATGGTAGTGGATTTGCATTTGTTATAACAACACATACCAAAGAGAAAATAATCAATAGAAATTTTTTCATAATAGTCTAATTTTAAGATGATTTTTTGTTTTTAATATTACTCCTACTACTCACAAAACTCAAGATAATAAGCCGAACTAAAAACTATGCTATTACCAAGCTTATTTGAATTATACATTTACCGCTTACAAGATGCCTACAAAGATATGCTTTATTTAATAAATATAATGGGGTTTTGTAACAAATCTTTATAAGTTATTGCATTTAATAAATTATCCAAAAATGATTTTGATTTGTATTTCAATTTTAATTGAAAATGTTTATGCGTTTTTGTTTTGTAGTTGTTGAAATTATGCCTACATTTGCATATTAGTTTATTGATTATGAATGAGCTGCAATTTTTTACCAAGCCAGCAAAATTGTATTCATATTCGCTTTAGATTAGTAATAAAAGTGTATTACATTGCTGTGTTAGTTGGAAATTTTCTGTTGTTGTAGGTGTATAACATTATCATGATTTTCAAAATACTACTGTTGTAATACTACATCTATTATTGATTCCATATTTAAACCTTCCATGTGATGCTTCATCACAATTTATATTTTCTTTGAAACCTTCATGCAATGCTACATTATTTTTATTACTTTTGTTGTAAAATAAATGTAGGTATACTTTGTGCCTAATAATTAAAAAAAACTATTTACATTCATCGTTTTTGCTATAAAATTGTTTTGGAACATGACCAGATTTGTATACGCGGTTAGAAAATTATTTTGAAACACTACCAAAATCATATACGCCGGTAGAAAATTATTATGAAACATAACCAAAATCATATACGCCAGTAGAAAATTGTTTTGAAACACTACGAGAATTACAAACGCCATTGGTAAATTGTTGTTGATCACTACCAAAATCATGTACACCGTAGGTAAATTGTTGTTGAAACATACCGTTGTAGATGAACGCGATTATGTAAATCAATTCGAAACATACCGTTGTACTGTACGCCGTATAGATATTTATTTTGTAACATGGCATTGTAGGCATACAATTGTATATAACACAAATGAAAACAAGTGCATTCTTATCTAAACGACATTGAATCATAATTGATAACTAAAAGAATTCTACTGACTTAAAATAAAAAACTTATGGGAGACAGATTAATCAAAGTGCGTTTTGACCGCATGAAAAATATTAGTATTCAGTCGTTGTGTTCAGCAATTTTGAGGTATATAAAAACTTTGGATGGTGACGCATTGCAATTGACGAAGGCTTTTCATCGTTTTGAGGAATACAGTCCATTGCTAAAAAACCTTAACCCCAAGCAACGCAAGTTGTTGCACAGCGATGACATTGCAAAGCAGCGAAAAAAGCTGGATGATTTGGTGACTTCATTGTTGCTGCATATCAAAGCATTGGAGCGGGCTGACTTTGATGACCAGCGGGAAGAAATCAAAATGATTTTCGATTTTACACGGTCGTACTTCAAAAACTATATTCATATGGGCTTGAAGTCAAAAAAAGGATTAATGGATTCGTTTTTTTATGAATTAAATTTGAATGAAACCAAGTACAATGCTTACCAACATTTGGGATTAATGCGGTATGTTGATGCTTTTGTATCTATTGGACAACAAATTAAAGAGACCAACGAACATCTAAAAGGCGACAAAAGTAAACAACCCGAAGTGGGTATTACCATACCGTCAAAGGAAAAAATAATTGAGGAATTGCGCTTCTTGCTGCAAACGATAGATGTAACGTCACGCTCCAACCCCGAAATTGACTATAATCCCATGATTCGAATATTGAATGTTATGCTTATTGAATCGCGCACTCAACTACGCAATACCACCACGCGAAGAAAAGTGGCGAAAGCAAAAGCAGAAAAGAAAAAAGAGAGTGACGAAGGGGCATTAACTGGGAGTAGTATATAGTGATAGCATCACTTAAGTCATACTATCACTTGCGCTAATGCAAAAAAGCATCCAATGCCATGGTAGGTAGGCCATTGCTTCCCCAGCAACTCAACGCATAATGGCTCCAGCTGCTGGCACCTTCGGGTTCCCAATAGAATACTCCCAAGCCTTTACCACTGGGTACTTCTTTTGTTTTCAGTTGCACTGCCATTTGTAAACAATCTATAGAACATGACTGTATAACCAACATTGATCCGTTTAATGCATTGTCATTTTTTATCATACAAAAAGCCTTCTAAATCTAACGATTCAGAAGGCTTATTTTTGTGTGATCCAGCTGGGGTTCGAACCCAGGACCCCATCCTTAAAAGGGATGTGCTCTACCAGCTGAGCTACTGAATCATCAAACTTTGTAATGTGCTTTGAAAAAAATGTGACCCAGCTGGGGTTCGAACCCAGGACCCCATCCTTAAAAGGGATGTGCTCTACCAGCTGAGCTACTAGATCGTTTTTTCAAAAGCGAGTGCAAAGATACGCCTTTTTTTTAATTCTACAAATGCACTTTCAAATAAAAAGCAATTAATTTCCATTTAGTATTATAAACTTCACAAATATAGGGAGATATGTTTTCAAAAAAGGTTTGCAGAAATAACATTTAGCATATGGTTGTAATGGATATGTGAATTTATGAAGATTTTGAGCATTGAATTATTCGGATTTATTCTTAAAATAATGTTTTACAGCGTAAAATACTGTATCTTTGCATTCAATTCACTGTTAAAACCACAAGCACCCTGAATTTTGAATAGTATCACTTTAATTCTTTTGACATTGCTTTTCTCAGCATTCTTCTCGGGGCTGGAGATCGCTTTTCTTACGTCTAATAAGTTGCGATTTGAGCTTGACAAAAAGCAACAAAATCTAACTTCTTCCATCCTATCCATTTTTTATAAACATCCCCAACAATTTATTTCCACAATGTTGGTGGGCAACAATATCTGTTTGGTTATCTATGGCTTACTTATGGCTGAAGTGATGACCCCACCATTACAATTACTGATTGGAAATCAATTACTGATAACTTTTATACAAACGATTCTGGCAACAGCTATTGTTTTAATTACTGGCGAATTTCTCCCAAAAACGATTTTCAGAATAAATCCAAATCTATGGCTAAGGATTTTTTCGTGGCTATTGCTTCTATTCTATTATTTTTTGTATCCTATTTCTAGGTTTAGCACCTGGTTGTCATTGGGTTTGCTAAAATTATTTGGGGTAGAAATCAGCCTGACCACTAAAGAAAATGTATTTTCAAGGATTGACTTGAATTTTTTATTACAAGAGAATTTTGATAATCACCCAAGTGAAAAAGAACTTGAAAATGAAGTGAAAATTTTTCAAAACGCTCTTGACTTTTCCAAGGTGAAACTGCGTGACTGCTCCATTCCACGTACGGAAATTATTGCTTTGGATTACGAAACAAATGTTGAGACCCTGAAAGAAACATTTATTGAAACTGGTTTATCCAAAATCCCAATTTATAAAGGAAGCATTGACAATATTATTGGATATATTCATTCTTCTGAAATGTTTGAACACCAAAAAGATTGGAAGAAACAGATAAATCCGATACCGATAGTGCCAGAAAATATGGCCGCACAGAAATTGATGAAGATTTTTATGCTGGAAAAGAAAAGCATAGCCGTGGTGGTGGACGAATTTGGCGGCACGGCTGGCATTATTACGCTTGAAGACATTATGGAGGAAATTTTCGGGGAAATTGAAGATGAGCATGACAGCTATGATTATGTAGCTGAGCAAACTAACGAAAACGAATACCTTTTTTCGGGCAGGTTGGAAGTAAAAATGGCCAATCACAAATTTAATTTAAACATACCCGAATCGGATAATTACGAAACAATAGCTGGATTTATATTATTCAATCATCAACATTTCCCAAAAATGAATGAAGTGATTCGGATAAATAATTTCACCGTTAAATGCGTTAAAGTTACAAATAACAGAATTGAATTGGTGAGAGTTGGAGTTGAAAAATAGTGGGTAGATTGTAGTTGGTAGTTTTGATTTCTTTTATTGCAAATAGACAATTAAAATTTTTGACAATTTCAGCTTGCAAAAAGAATTTTTAAATTTCAAATCAGTACATTATTAGCACACAATTTCATTAAAAATCAAAGAAAAATTTGAAAAACACAATTAGTAAAGTTTTTTTTTGTATATTCGTGCCCTCAAATTAAGTCAAAAAATCAAACATAAAAAATACAAATTAATTTCAAAAAAATGGCAGTATTAGACAAGATTAGAAGCAAAGGAGTTTTATTGGTGGCAGCTGTAGGACTTGCATTATTAGCCTTTATCATAGGCGATTTTCTTAATTCAGGCTCATCTTATTTCAACAAATCTCGCGAAACTGTTGCGAAAATTGTAGGTGAAGACATCAATATTAAGGATTATTCTGCGGCCATTGAGCAAATGACCGAAGTCTATAAAATTGAAACTGGCAAAAATGAATTGAACGAAGAGATGACAACTCAGCTTCGTAGTTCAGTATGGGAAAGTTTGGTAAATGAGAAAATTTTAAACGCAGAAGCAAAGAAACTTGGACTTTCAGTGAGTGCCGAAGAACTTTCGGATCGCTTAATTGGAAACAATATACACCAGTTAATTACCCAAAGACGTACATTTGCTGGCGAAAATGGTCAATTTAGCCGCCCTATTTTGGTTCAATTTCTAAACAGCTTGGAAGAAACACCAACCACCGAAGAAATGAAACAACAACTTGGAAAAGCCAAGAGTTATTGGATGTTCTGGGAAAAGACTGTAAAAAACAGTATTTTACAAGAAAAATACAACGCACTTATTTCTAAATCTGTTACTGCAAATAGCCTTGACGCTAAAATGAGCTACCAAGACCGTAAAACAAGCGTGGATGTAGCTTATGTTGTGAAACCATATTTCTTAATCTCGGATTCGCTTATAAAAGTTAGCAGCAGCGAAATCAAAGAGCGTTACAACAAACAAAAAGAACAATATAAACAAGCAGCAAATTGCGGAATCAATTTCATCTCATTTAATATCAAACCATTAAAAGAGGATTACAAAGAAGCTGAAACTTGGATTAACAAATTAAGTACTGAATTTAAGACCACTGATGATGTTGTTGGTTTGGTGAATTCTAACTCAGATGTTATGTATGATGGACATAACTATTCATTGCAAACTGTACCTGCAAATTTAAAGGCTTTTGCTTTTGGCGGAAAAACGGGTGATGTTTTAGGTCCAGTATTTGTAAATGACACCTACACGATGGCAAAAATCATGCAATCAGGCATTATGCAATCTGATTCCGTGAAATTGCGTCATATATTTTTAGTTGAAAAAGACGCTTCAAAAGCCGACAGTTTAGTTGCAGCCATTAAAGCTGGAGCTGATTTTGCTGCATTGGCAAAAAAATATTCTGCAGTAAAACAAACCGCAGCCAATGGTGGCGAAATTGGTTGGTTACAAGATGGAGTAGCTGGCGTAGACAAAGAAATTACTGCTACAGCATTTACCAAAGCTAAAAATGAAGTATTTACAATTAAGAGTGCACAAGGTGTTCAAGTAATGCAGGTGATGGATAAAACTCCTGCTCGCAGCAAAGTGAAATTGGCAATTTTGGAACGCAAAGTGGTAGCTAGCAGTAAAACGTATAGTAAAATATATAATGATGCCAAACAATTTGCAGCTGGTATGTCAGCTGATAAATTTGAAAAAGTAGCCAAGGAAAAAGGTTATATCATTCGTCCTGCAACCGACATTTTGGAAACAACCGAAAAAATTGCAGATATACCTCAATCACGCAAAATCGTACAATGGGTATTTAAAAGCGACAAAAACGATGTATCTGATGTATTCGATTGTGGCACTCAATTTGTGGTTGCATTGACTACAGAAGTAAATGCCAAAGGCTATAAATCAGTAGAAAAAGTGTCAGACCAATTGAAAGCTGAAATCATCAAGGACAAAAAAGCTGAATTGATGATTACTGAATTGACTGCTCAATTGGCTAAAACTCCAACTTTGGAAGCTCTGGCTGCTTCATTGAAAGATTCTGTAAAAATGGCTAAAGCAGTCAACTTTGCTGCTTATCAATTTGGTGTTGCTGGTGCAGAACCAGCTGTTATTGGAAAATCGACTGTTATTGCTTTGAATAAAATATCGGCTCCAATCAAAGGAAATGCGGGGGTTTATGTAATTCGCACTTCTAACAAGGTGGAGAACCCACAACCGTTTGATGCAAAAATGGAAAAAATGCAGTTGAATAGCCGCATGAGTTATTCATTGCCTTACATGATTATTCAGAATTTGAAAGACAAAGCGGATATCGTTGATAATCGCATGAATTTCTTTTGATAAACACACTAATGTTTTCAATATAATACTGGAAACGGAATGAGTAATTTCATTCCGTTTTCTTTTTAATATTAGTGTCCGTAATTTCGCTTTCAGTATTAGATTTGATTTTTTCTAACTTGCTGATTTTAAAATACACATTTAAATAATTACAAATTGATTATGAGCAAAATAGCCCTATTAGGCAAAACCAACGATGAATTGAAGCAGATTGTATCAGAATTGGGAATGCCCGCTTTTACCGCCAAACAAATCAGCGAATGGTTGTACAAGAAACGTGCTTTCAGTATTGATGATATGACGAATATATCTGTCAAAAACAGATTGCAGTTGGCTGATCATTATGAAGTGGGTCGTAATCTACCCATCAAAACTGTGGAGTCGACAGATGGCACTAAAAAATATCTATTCAAAACCGCCGAAGGTCATTTTGTAGAAACAGTTTATATACCCGAAGAAGATCGCTCTACGCTTTGTGTTTCGTCGCAGGTGGGCTGTAAAATGGGTTGCAAATTTTGTATGACTGGTCAGCAGGGTTTTGTAGCGCAATTGACTTCTACTGAAATACTGAACCAAATACTATCCATCCCCGAAGCTGACACGATTACCAACATCGTTTTCATGGGCATGGGTGAACCTTTTGACAATACTCTGCCGTTGCTCAGAAGTTTAGACATTCTTACGGCTGACTACGGTTATGCATGGAGTCCGAGGCGTATAACGGTTTCTACCATTGGATTGATCCCGGGTATCAAGGTATTTATGGGAAAATCCAATTGCCACCTCACAGTAAGCCTGCATTCGCCATTCCCGCAAGACCGCGAAATGTTGATGCCAATAGAAAAAACCTACCCACTTAGCAAAGTGCTGGATGAACTCAGAAAACACGATTTTAGCAAACAGCGTCGCGTTTCATTTGCCTACATCATGTTTGAAGGCGTGAATGATGCCATGCGTCATGCCGTGGAATTGGTAAAAATACTCAAAGGAATTGATTGCAGGGTGAATTTGGTGCGCTACCATGCCATTCCTAATGTTGATTTGAAACCTTCGAGCGAAGAAAAAATGACTTTCTTCCGCGATTATTTAACTAGTAATGGCGTAACTGCCACCATCCGTCATTCCCGTGGCGAAGATATTTCGGCTGCTTGTGGATTGTTGTCGACGGCGGAGAAGGGTTAATTTGTTTCGCGTTTTGAGTTTCGTGTTCCGTGTTTCGGGTTTCACATCAACATCATTTATTGTTTTATTCATTATCAAATCGTTATTTACAATGAAGTCGTCTTGACTTTTTTATGAGTTTAAACAATATTTAAAAG
>JBAXAD010000106.1:0-12188 GCA_037142715.1 Paludibacter sp.
CATTTAGGCCAATTGAACCTGTTGAGATAAATGATACTTCTTCCACTTTGGTATCGCCCATTCTCATAATGGCACCCTTACCGTGGTCTTTTTCAATTTTGTCCATTGCTAGTTGCAATGCTTTTAGTTTGTCAGAGATTGGTGATTTAACCTCATCAGCGTTTTTTGCTGCCATAGTTGAATAGTTTTTTTATATTTGTTGTTTTTTGATTCCTGATTTCTTCAATTTCAATATTTTATTTGACCTACAAAGATATACATTTTTCTATGTTAATACTTCTAACTTTGCAAATTTCAGCAATAAAGATTTAATTCCTTTTTCACCGAAATCAATGTCGGCTTTTTCGTTGCCTGCCACCTGACTGGTTTCTATTATTTTGCCAATACCAAAAATGGCATGTTTAACGAATGAACCTACTGGATAGGCCTTATTTTCTATTGAATTCCTTTCCTCATTACCACTTTCTAATTTTACCAAATGCTTGGGTGGCGACTGAAAAATAGTTTCTTTAAACACTGGCTTACTGAATGATGCCTTGTTAAAACGATTGCGCTCAATTTCCATGTCATCATCCCAATCGCCAATACTTGATTGTTTGCCAATGGGCTTGTTTTCCACAGGCAATTCTAAATATTCTTTATCAATGTCTTCAATAAAACGACTAGGATTAGAAAAATTCGTTTTTCCATTGCGAAAGCGTGATTTAGAATAGCTAATAAAACAGCGCTCTTCGGCACGTGTTATGGCCACGTAAAACAGTCGGCGTTCTTCTTCCAATTCTCTTTCGGTGGTGCAAAATGGCGATGGGAAAAGCTCTTCTTCCATTCCAACAATAAATACAGCCTTGAACTCCAATCCTTTGGCGGCATGAACTGTCATCAGCGTGATTTTGTCCTTGTCAGTTTCCTTGTCCGTGTCTTGGTCAGTGAGCAACGAAATTTCAGCCAAATAATCGGGCAGAATTGTGATAGTTTCACCCTCCTTTTGCTTGGCTTCACAGAATTCGTGAACTGCCTTGAGCAATTCCTGAACGTTTTCCTGTTTACTCATATTTTCTGGTGAATGGTCTGTATAGGTGTCGCTTATAACGCCAGTAGTTTTCACAATGCTATTAGCCAAATCGTATGCATTTTGTGTGGGCACTTGCTGGGCAAAAACATCAATCATGTTTCGAAATTGTGCCAATTTATTCGCCGTACCTGCATTCACTGACAAATTGTATTTCAACATATCATTCAGCACTTCCCAAGCACTCACAGCATGAAGTTGTGCACATTCAATGAGCTTATTTACAGTAGTATCGCCAATTCCACGTGCCGGATAATTGATGATGCGTTTGAGCGCTTCCTCGTCATTTTGGTTGCAAATCAATCGACAATAAGCAATTACGTCTTTAATTTCTTTCCTTTGATAAAAGGACAAACCGCCATAAATACGATACGGAATACTTTGCTTCCGCAAGGCTTCTTCCATTACGCGCGATTGGGAATTGGTGCGATATAAAATGGCAATGTCCTGAAATCTATAATTAGAGCTGTAACGTAAATCAGAGATGTTATTTGCAATCACAAATCCTTCTTCAAAATCGGTAAATACGCTCAATACCTTGATGGGTTTTCCGGTTTCTTTTTCCGAGAAAACAGTCTTTTTTATCTGTTGTAAGTTTTTATCAATAAGACTATTGGCAGCATTTACAATGGTTTGAGTGGAACGATAATTTTGTTCCAATTTAAAAATTTGTGCGTTGTGATAAGTATTCTTAAATTGCAGAATGTTATCAATATTAGCTCCACGAAACGAATAAATGCTTTGCGCATCGTCGCCCACCACGCAAATTTTCTCGTGCCTTTCGGCCAGTTTCTTCACAATTAAATATTGTGCAAAATTGGTATCTTGGTATTCATCCACCAAAATATAACCGAAAATTTGTTGGTATTTTTGTAAAATGGCTGGGTGATTGCGAAATAACACATTGGTTTGCAGCAATAAATCGTCAAAATCCATCGCATCAGCCTGCTTGCAGCGGTTGCAATAAATTTTGTAAATATCTTTCAATAACGGAATGCGTGCAGAAGTATCAGCTTTCAACAAATCAGTATTTGCCAAGTATGAATCTGGAGTAATCAGGTTGTTTTTGGCATAAGAAATGCGTGACTGTACAAATCCATGTTTGTAGATTTTATCGTCCAGTTTCATCTCTTTTACAATACTTTTAATCAGACTTTTGGAGTCGGCCGAATCGTAAATGGTGAAATTCTTGCTGAACCCAATGTGTTCGGCTTCCGACCGAAGAATGCGCGAAAAAATAGCGTGAAAAGTGCCCATCCACAAATATCGAGCGATATTGACACCTACCATTTGCGCAATTCGCTCTTTCCTTTCTTTTGCCGCTTTGTTGGTAAAAGTGAGTGCCAAAATGGAACCAGGAGCCATTCCCGTTTTGAGTAAATAGGCTATTTTATAAGTCAATACACGCGTTTTTCCTGAGCCAGCACCTGCAATTACAAGCGAGGCACCATCGGTATATTTTACAGCTTTTTGTTGGTTTTCGTTGAGTTCTTTTAAAAATTCCATACGTTATATGTTGATGAAGAAAAATCTTTTTGGAACATCAGTTTCAAAAGAATTTTATAGTGCAAAGTTAGCAAATTGATTGGTTTATTTCTAAAATAGTTTTCAACAACTTGTATTCTGCCAAAAAGCACTAACTTTGCACTTTGAAATTGATTCACATTAGTCATTTGCGTGCAGAATTATTACATTATTCTTTCAAATAATTTAATTTTACTATGACTTTTCACTAATTAATCACTTAATGAAGAATAGAACGCGGATTTCGCAGATTAAGCCGATTTAATGCGGATTTGATAAAATGCAAACATTTTTGATTTCGCTCCAAAAATCAATTTACGAAGTAAATTTAAAATCCGTTTTTTTTATCCGCTCCATCAGCGAAATCGGCGTTCTATTTCTATTTCTTTAGTTTCTTAATAATTTTAGTCTTGTATTTTCATGGTTAAAATGTTAATCACTAAACACTAAACACTAATCCCTATAATTATATGCAAGCATTCAGTAAATTTTTATTCAAAGCGCTAGGTTGGAAATTCATTGTCACACTACCTGAACCACCCAAAAGTGTGATTTGTATTGCACCTCATACCAGCAATTGGGATTTCCCCATTGGCGAGTTTTATTATTGGGCTGTGGGTCGTCATGCGAGTTTTTTGATGAAAAAATCGTGGTTCTTTTTTCCAATGGGTGTACTTCTACGTTCATTAGGAGGAGTGCCAGTTGACCGCTCCAAGCGTACTTCAGTAACAGACCAGATGGCTGAAGAATTTGCTAAACGTGAGAACTTTCATTTGGCGATAACCCCCGAAGGAACGCGCAAATTGGTGAAAAAGTGGAAAATGGGTTTTTATCACATTGCCATTAAAGCTCAGGTACCTATTCAATTGGCCTATATTGATTATGCAAAAAAAGAAATGGGAATAACAAGTATTTTCTATCCAACAGGCGATGAAGCTGCAGATTTGGCCAAAATTCGAGAGTTTTACAAAGATGTAACTCCTTGTCATTCAGCTAATTTCTACAAAGGGGGTAAATAGTTACTTGATTAATGTGCTAATTAGTTAATGTGCTAATTGGTTGATTATCAAATTTAAGTTAGTTTGAATTTCTTCCATTTCTCAATTTTTTAATTCTTCCATTTCTTCATTCTACATTATTTCATTCTACATTATTTCATGCGCATTTCCCTTGTTCAAGATACCATAGTTTGGGCTGATAAAAAAGCCAATCTTCAAAATACTGGTAGGCAATTAGCAATTTTGGCAGGTCAGACTGATTTGGTTGTTTTGCCCGAAATGTTCACTACTGGGTTTTGTACCAATGATATACACTTGGCTGAAACTATGGACGGTGAAACAGTGCATACACTTCGAAAATGGGCTGTCGAGTTTCAATTGGCCATCACTGGAAGTTTTATTGCTGCCGAAAACGGTAATTATTACAACCGAGCATTTTTCGTTTTTCCAACTGGTGAAATCCAAACTGCCGACAAACGCCATTTGTTCAGTATGGGTGGTGAACAAAATTATTTCAGTTCGGGTGATAAAAAGATGCTGGTGAGTTATTTAGGATTTGATATTTGCATTTTGGTGTGTTATGATGTGCGTTTTCCAGTGTGGTCGCGCAATGTGAACAATGCATATGATTTGCTCATTTATGTTGCTAATTTTCCAAAGCGACGCATTACAGATTGGGATAATTTGCTGAAAGCTCGCGCCATTGAGAACCAAGCTTATGTGTGTGGCGTGAATAGGGTAGGAGTGGACGGACTTGGAATTGAATATTCTGGACATTCCGTATTGTTAGACTATAAAGCCAATACGATAATTGATTTTCCTGAAAATGCAAGTTCATTTCAAACTGTAGATTTACAAATTGAACCGCTCCAACATTACCGCGAGAAGTTTTCTGTATGGCGAGATGCAGATGAATTCAATATTGATTGAAAAAATAAACAGCCAATCAATTGATTAGCTGTTTATTTTTTTATTTATGAGAATGACATTCCACCGTTGATATCAATATTTGTTCCTGTCAGATAATCTGATTCTTTTGAAGCCAGAAATGCAACCAAATCAGCCACATCACCCCCATCACCTTCTCTTCTCAGTGGATAAATTCCCTTCATGCGTTCTCTGTTTTCTGGCGTATTAAATCGGTCGTGAAACGAAGTGGCAATAGTTCCGGGAGCCAAAGCATTTACTCGAATTCCTTTTGGCCCGAGCTCTTTGGCCATGGAACGTGTGAAAGTCATCACTGCTCCTTTGGCTGTTGCGTAAAGTGAAGCTCCAGGGCCACCACCATCGCGCGCTGCAAGTGAAGAGAAATTTACTATTGAACTTCCAGCTGGCATGTAAGGTACTGCCTCACGTGTACAAAGCCAGCAGCTTTTCATGTTGGCATCCATCAACAAATCGTACCAATCTTCGTCTTGTTCGGTGATGGTTTTTCGACCAAAAATTCCACCAACTACATTCACAAGAATATGAATTTCGGTACCAAAAATTTTGATGGCTTCGTCGAATAATTGTTTTACATCTGATGATTTGGTCATATCTCCTTGAACGATAATGGCTTCTCCACCATTTTTTTTGATTTCAGAAAGTGTTTCCAAAGCATTTTCTTTATTGTTGAAATAATTTATTACAACTTTAGCTCCCTCGGCTGCTAGTTTTAATGAAATAGCTTTTCCTAAATCTCGTGCTCCTCCTGTTACAATAGCTACTTTTCCTTCTAATTTCATAATGCTTTATATATTAATGAGTTATTTTATTTTTGAATTTCAATTTTTCCACCAAAAAAGTAAACCGAACTTATTGAAAGTGGAACCAATAATGCACCTAATAAGAAGAATGGCAGCCAATTACCACCTTTGGTCAAGTATGGCACCAATAACATGGTAATAATTACCCCCAACGTAGCAGCTGCACCACCCAAACCAGCCATTGCTCCAACAGTTTTGCCAGAATAATAATCCGAAGCCAATGTTTGAATATTTCCTATGGCAAACTGGAAACCACATAGTATGATGGCCATGAGGAATATAGCAATATAAACATTTGACACGAAGGCAGTTGCAATTAATGACGGAAGCATAATTATTCCAGCAATAATGATTGATGATTTGCGGGCAAAGTTTACCGTTTTCCCTTTTTTAATCATTTTCCCCGAATAAGAACCTCCGGCAATGCTCCCAATCATAGCACCAACATACGGAAACCAAGCAGTCATACCAATGCTTTTAATGTCAAATTTGTAAACATCAAGCAAATAAATGGGCAACCAGGCCACGAACATCCACCAAACAGGATCGAGAAAAAAACGTCCCATAATTATTGAATAGCTTTTCTTGTTTTTCAATAATTCGCCCCAAGAAAGTGAATGATCATTGGTTAATTTGGTTTCAGGTTGACCTTCCAAAATGTATTGTTTTTCATCGTCAGTAATCCACGGATGTTCTTTTGGTCCTTTTTTATTGATGATTAACCAAGGAATTATCCATAATAAACCTAGACCACCAACAACTATAAAAGTCATTTTCCAGCCAAATGCAGCATAAAGTAAAGCTATGATTATGGGCGAAAAAATGGCCCCGATGGAAGCACCAGCACCAAATAATCCCTGTGCAAATGCTCTTTCTTTTTGTGGAAACCATTCTGCATTGCTTTTGGTTGCTCCCGGCCAAGGACCTGCTTCGCCCAATCCCAACAACGTTCTGAAAAATCCGAGCGACCCCAATCCCTTTGCAAATGAAGTGCTTGCATCGGCAATAGCCCATAACGTTACTGAAACAACAAAACCTTTTTTTGTGCCAATTTTATCGTATAATTTACCTGACAGCATTTGACTAATGCCATAAGCTACCATGAAAAACATGTAAATATATGAATAAAGTTCTTTGGATTTTTGGGAGTATTCTTCTGGCGATAGGTTTTTTGGAATAAGATTCAAATCTCCAACAATTCCCTGCCACATGATAGCCAAAGTGTTTCTGTCCAGATAGTTGATAACTGTAACCAATACTATCAAACTCAATACCCACCAACGAAGTCCCTTTATTTTCATGTTTTATTCGTTTCTATAAAAAATCCTCACGCATTGGACTGAAAGTATCTATTAGTTCACCCTCTTCAAGACAAACTGCTCCATGAGGTGTATTTGGCTCAACAAAAAAACCATCTCCAGGCTTCAATATTTTTTTTTCATCATTCACCATCACTTCAAACAATCCACTTAATACATAAGAACTTTGCGAATGAATATGTTGATGAACGTACCCTATGGCACCTTTTAAAAACCTCACTTTTATTAACATTAAGTTGCCATCATATCCCATCATTTTTCGGTAAAGACCTCCACCTGCATCTACCCATTCGAGTTCGGATTTGTAAAGAAAATTTGCACTCATTGCTTCCATAATTATTTATTTTTGTTCTTTAAAATAGTAGTTTCCAGTAAATTGAATCGTTTCATTGTTATATTTTATATTTCGTGGTTTTGAAATATCAAAGTCTTTATTTACAGTTGCAAATAAATATTTCATTCCTTTTTTTGTTTCGAGATAAACAACAGAATACTCATCATCATCTCTAATCAATTCAAGGTCTTTCACATTGCTATCCACATTTGTAGTTTGTTCAAGCGACAAATCATAGAATCCGTGGGGTTCTATAATTGAAACAAAGCTGTGATTCGTCACATTTGGTTGTCGAATCATGAAACTTGGTCCGTTACGCAAATTGAAATCAGGGTCATTGGCACCTAATCTGGTCATCATCAACTCTGTTTTTTCGTTAGTCAAAGTGCTAACACTGTAAAACCTATCGCCATTTAACCAAGTGAAACATGCATAGGGATTGTTGGTTTTTCCAGTTGCTTCCAACCAAAGATGTTGATACCCATTCTCTTTTCCAAGCGGTTTTAGTTCGGTAGTATTTTTTCTAAAATCAAAATTTGTAGAAATCATTTGACCTTTGTAATAAAACGGAAAATCAAGTGAATGTGACGAATCTGACTTCACCTTATAAATGTCAATTGCTAGTGGGAATTCAAAATTCACATCATTTATCAAAGCAGTTGTTCTTTGCATTTGAACGCCATGGTATGCATTTTTTTCTACAGCAGAAATTACCTGAACTTTAGGATTTGAGATACTACAGTATTGAATATCAGAATGATAATTGGATGATACTTTGATGTCACCATTAAAGTTACTCTTCTCATCTATTGTCACCGTGTTGTGAGCAATGGTTTGCGCTGCCCAAGTGTGATTTTCTAATGTGTAACCACCGCCCGATTTTGGCTCAATATTAAGAAACCGCGCTGCTCCATAGTCGGTCAATATTGAATTGCCGTTGTCATACAGCGCAATAGCCAATTTATCGTAATGTCCGTGCGATAATCCATGCGAAGTGGCTTTAAAGGTCAAGCAGGTTTGTTTTTCATCCTCGCCACTCCTTAGAATCGCAATTCCACCTTCGTCACCTTTTGCTCCATCTCTCAAAATGAGTGATTTATATTTGAATTGTTCCTTCCTTGCCAATCCTTTTACTGTTGCCAATCCTGCATCTGAAACTACGAATGATTCCTGTTGACTTGCTACATCCAGCAATTGTTTATTGGTAGTGTCGTTTTTATATGCAATGTCCACAGCATAAATGATTTCCTGAGTTTTAAAGGTTTTTTGTAATGCATCGTTCATGTAAAAAATCTCACCGTTATAGGTGCATTGCAGCAGGTTGTTTACCGCTTTAAGCAATAAATGTTCACGATAATTAAATATTTTCAATTCAGGTTGTTGATTTTCAATAACCTGAGCAAAAGTCATAAACGGCCATAAAGCATAGCGTTGATAATAAGGGCCTTCTGTAAAATATCCATCTGGCGAAAATAGAACATCCAGTTGTTTGATAAAGCCCGTTTTTCCATCCTTATTAGAACCATACAATGCCTTTGCTACCAAATCCTTATCTCCCATTGTGTAAGCAATCATGCCCACAGCCGCTGTAGCCCATGTTCCGTGATTGTGCATTCTGTTAAATAATGAATAATTCTTAGGATTCCCATTTGAAATAAATTCTGCCATTGGGTAAAATAAATTCTTTTCAATAAACTGGCGATCGTTATCCTTCAAATAATTATAAATGCAATCATAGGCATTGGCGGTGTGAACCAACCAAACTGCATCGTTCAAAACTTGCCAGAAAAGTTTACCGGGAGCTTCTGATTTTGAGGCAGGATGCAAGGGCAAAGTGGGATACATTTTAGCATATTTCAAGAGTATATCAACCACAAATTGAGCGTATTTCTTGTCGCCAGTAAGCTGATACATTGTTGCTGCCGCATTCATGGCATAGTAATTATTCTTGTGTTTTTCATGCGTATAACCGCCACCACCGTCTTTTGGAAGGGGTACTATGATTTCTTCTGCCAATGCTTTGTCGGCAATGAGCTTCTGTTCGTTCACAGCAGCATCAAATTTTGGATATTTACCCAACGATGCTTTTATTTCCATAACACCTTTGGATGTGAGGAATAATTTAGGATGTTCTGCAGCCTTTAAATGAATGAATGAAAATGAAATTAAAAGGATAAAACTTGCGATTTTAGTCTTCATTTGATATTGTTTTTGGAGTATGTTCAAATCTTAGTTCACAAATATAGTGATTGTGAATTTATTTACCTAATGTTTTCTCCTTTTATTTAAAGTGGATAAAACAAAACTCCAATTTTATGCTTATTGTTAATTATATTACAAACATTTTTTTTGTTAAAAAAGCACGACCAATAACAGAGTTTTTTTCATTTTACTTAATATATCAATCCATTGATTTCTTTTGTTGAATTATTTAAGTATTTGTCGTATAGATGTTTATGTAATGGTTTGCCAATTAATTTATCCTCACGATACAATTGCCAGCAAAGTTTAAGCTGCACTTCATCCCAGTCTTTTATTTGCTGGTATGGAAAACTACTTAAGGGTTGCCCTACGAATTTTGTTATAAAATCAAATGCTTTCGTAATACTTCTTCCATCAGAAGATTTTGAATTAAATAAATCAATATTCATTGTCTTGGCCATAAAACACATGTCCAAAATGTGAGTCAGATTAAAAGTTGAATATCCCAATGCTGTGGTACGTTCCAATTCAAGCGGTTGTGACCCATCAGGCTCAATTTGAGTGAAAAGTCGACGAGCAGCAAACTCTTCAATCGTTTTTTTAGCAATATCCTCTCTTCCAACAAACAAGGCATAACGCACAACCTGAACATCATAAGCAGTTCCGTGGTTGTTTTTGGCTTCACGTTCTTCCTTTGCAACGTCAGAAGTCAACATCCAATTCAGATAAGCTGTAAACCATTCATTTATTGCTTGTTGGTCTTTTTTTGTGAATGAGTCTGATTTTTTCAATAATTCAATTCCATCCAGCATTTCTACAAAGGAATAGGTGTCAATAAGTCCTTCGCCACGGCCTTTTCCTTCATTTCGTCCAGGAATAATCTGTCCAAAATTCATGTTCGGATTCATTTTTGTATCTTTGTTGATAAACCAAATCCTGAGGTTTTGTACTGCTTTCGAGGCATATTTATCATCCGACATTAAGTGAAAGGCCAACGCAAGATTGGTTACTCCTTTTGACAAGAAACTTAATGGCGAACGGTCGAGTTTGTCAATTTCTTTGTTTACCACACCATCTTTTCGAATGTAGGGCAAACCGTTTGGTTTTGATGGGTCTGGCCACCAATACCGCCCAGAACTCATATAATCGTGTTTGTCGCCACTAGCCGCAGTCATTTCTTTGTCCATAACTGTTTCTATGGATTTGTTCAATAATTTGTTGGCATCGCGAACTATTATTTTGGCGGCTTCACTGGTCAATGACCTTCCCTCTTTTAGTTTTTCTAGGTTCCAAAGTCTGGGTTGAGCTTGAACATAACTTGCAAGTAAAACGAAAAGTACTAATGCTATTTTTTTCATGAATTATGATATGAAATTGTAAGATTTTAAACGCTAAAGATTAATACCTTGTTGTTTTGATATTGTTGGTCAATAATTCAAAATCATCAGTTCTGAATGGTGTTGCCGGAAAATCGGATGTGTTTTTCAAATTTGCTTCGGTCCAGTTTTCCCAGCCATACCGCACGGCAATTGGCAAAGCGATATTTTCAGCCCAGACAACTACCTGATTGTTCTTTATTTCGGCTTTTGCAGGTACAAATTTTTTATCACTTCCACAGATACTGAATCCTTTAAGTTCTCCTTCGAATATCAACCCATCATACACAAAATCGAAACTCAAAACTGCTTGATTTCCTTTGAATTCAACACTTTTATAAACTGGCCCAGAGTAAGGATTATTTAAACCATAGGTGGTGTTAAAAGCAATGGCTGCCAGTCGTTTACCAACTGGTTCTTTGTGGGTAGGATGAATGTTGGCTTTTTCGCCAAGTTCTATGGTTACGGCCATTCCAGTGTTTTTCACTTGCTGCCAAGTCAATAATTGAGCTTCGCGAAGTTCTGGCCAAATCGGTCGATTGTTGGCATCCGCATTGGCGTAGGAGGGAAGCTGCACAAACAAAAATGGTAGATTTGGATTGTTGAAATCCGTTCTCCATTGTTCTATCATGGCCGGAAATAAAGTGCGATATTGTACAGCCCGTGGAGAATTATGCTCCCCCTGATACCAAATTGCACCTTTCAAAGTATAAGGAATTACTCGATTCAACATCGTATTATACAAACCGCAAGGACGATTGTAATTTTGTTCGCCCATAGGTTCTTTCGGACTTTTCATGGTTTTATTCCCCGATTTAGCAAAATCGCGAAATTGTTTCAAATCGTTGTCATAAGTTTTGAGCAATTCTGAATACTTTTCATTCCCAAGTTTTGAGAAATAGATTTCGTAGTTTTCAACAATGGGAGCAATCACCGGATTTTTCAAAAGCGATGCACGACTCATCCATGTTTCAGCCCCAGAACCACCTTTATAACAGCAAATTATTCCAACGGGCACATTTAATTTAGCCTGTAAATCTTTCGCAAAATAATAGGCAACTGCCGACATTGAAGCCGCATTTTCTGTCGTGGCAGTTCGCCAGTTCATATCGCCACGATTTTTATCGCCTTCGAAAGCTTTATAAGGAACCATTACGAAACGGATATTTTTATTCGTTGCTTGCGCTATTTCCTCTTTTCCATTGTCCGATTTTTCAAGCATAAAAGCCATATTCGATTGACCACCAGCAATCCATACTTCACCTACATAAATCTCTTTCAACTTAACCGTATCTTTTTCCGAAATTACGGTCATAGGATATGGGCCACCTTCTTTTAATGCCGAGATTTCAGTTTTCCAGTCACCATTTTTATCGCTGTTCGCTTTAAATTGCTTTCCCTGAATGTTTATCGATACTTTTGAAGTTGGCGCAGAAGTTCCCCAAATGCAAACTTTTTCATTGCGCTGCAATACAGCACCTTCGTTGAATAATTCAGCAAGTTTCAGGTTTTGAGCATCAATAATTGAGCATAGGAATAAACTGAAAAGAATGAGCTTTAAATTTAGTTTCATAATTTGTTATTTGATTAGAACTTTGAAAATAGACTCGTATTTATT
>JBAXAD010000107.1:0-12054 GCA_037142715.1 Paludibacter sp.
ATAATATTTTAAGTGAGATTGCCGAAAAACATGTTGTAAAACATATTTTTCGGCAATAAATCTGCTTGTATAATTATAATACTTTTGAATTTCAATTTACACCTAATTTAAAAATCAATTTATCATCAATGGATTTGTTTTTATAAATTCCAAAGATTAAAAAGTATTATTTTACTTGAAATAACCATGCCAAATTTACTGATACATTCACGTTGTTTGAAGTGTCAAAGTAATCGCGTTTGTTGTTTGAAAACACATCACTTAGACTGTAATTAGCTCGTGTATCCAATTGATATATATTACCTTTTATATTGAAAAGAAATCCAAGACCAGCACAAAGACCATAATCGAATGGATTTTCAACAGTAGTAATATGTTGTGTGTCAACATTTGAAGTTTCGTTTTTCAAAACATTTTCAGAAATTAAATAACTGATTTTTGGCCCTAGATTTAAGAATACACGATTTTTCTTTCCAATGTAAATATGAGTCATGAATGGAAGTTCGATATAATTTAACTGTCTGGAATATAAACCGGTTTTCTCAGTCCAACCTCGTTGAAAAAAATTCAATTCAGCCTGCAGACCTACATTTTTCTCGGCAATATACCGAAATACGATGCCTCCATTATAACCCATTAAATATCCCTGACTCACAGTTGGTTTAAACATCACCATAGATTCTGTAGCACCTGCCGATGCACCAAAATAAATTTCAGGTTTATCTAAACGTACTTGCGACATTACATAAGTAGAAATGGATATAAATACAAGAATGCTAAGTTTACGCATAGAATATCATACGAATTTGAATATTAATTTATAATTCTAGAATATAAAAAGAACCTAATCTTCCCCTAAATAAAGTTTTTGATTCACAAATCCAGATCCATTAGAGATACGTTCAAATTGAAGCTGAGATTGTATTCCATTTGAGAAATTGAAAGATCCTACTTTGTCGATAAATTTATTGCCATACTTTTTCATTAGAGTAATGAAATAGTTTGATAAATCATATCCCAATAAGTCAAAACTAGGTGATAATTTTGAAGCATTTTTGCAAAAATAGTTTTTGTATTTACTGTTAAAGTCACTGATTTGTAAAGGATTGAGTTTTGTTGTAAATGGAGATATGTAAATGTTTTGAGGAATTATTTTTTCTTGATTTCTCCAACTGTATTGTTCAAACAATACGATATCGAAATCATTTGCTGATGACTTTAAGTTAGGAATGAAAGGATTTATATAAGCATATTTATCGGTATTAAATATGATTATATTTTTTTCTTCCTTTTTTAAAACGCTGTTGAAATCTACATTTTCAGAATTTGAAAGCTTCAATTCCGAAAAGATTTTATGCTCCTTGTTCAGTGTTTTTTGTAATGATTTACTCATTATTTGCCCCTCGTCAGAAGAACTAATTCCCTCTATTTCAGCAAATACGATATTCGTATTTTTAAACTTCCCAGTGAATAATTCTTTTGAGAATTTCAATTCTACGTCAGCACCAGGATTGAATTGAAACAAATAGGCATTGTTTTCAATATCAGGTACTTTTGAGGTAAATGGGATTAAAGTGTTGATTTTGTTGTCTTTAGCAAAATCTGCAACTATAGAAACTTGATTGCTAAAAGCGGGGCCGATAATTAAATCCATAGTTTTCAACTCCGAATTTGTCAAAACTTCATTTACTTTTTCCTCAGATTTTTCAGTGTCATAAGTATATATTTCGAAAGATATTCCTTTTTGTTTCGCCTCTTCAATTGCCATCAACGATCCTGCATAAAAATCGAGAAATCTTTCGTTATTAGCATCAATCTTACTTTGATTGAGCATAAAAGGTAATAAAAATGCAATTTTTATTGATTTTTTTGAACTAAGGTTGGAATAATCATTTTTGTCAAATAAATGATTTATTTGTAATGAGGATTTTGAAATATTACTATCCTCTTTTTGAATCAAAGTTTTTGAGGTTCCATTATTTGTTGGAATTTTTAACTCCGTACCAATAGCAAGTTTATTGGCTGATCCTGGATTTAATTGAATTATTTCAACAACTTCTACCTTGTAAAGTCTACTAATTGAATAAAGTGTCTCTTCGGGTTGAACTGTATGAATGATGTTTTTTTTCTTATCGGTTATTTCTGAATTTTTTGAAGGCACTTTGGATTCTGCAACGGCAGGTTTATCTTTTTCCTTATTTATTTTTTTTAGTCTTGGAATTTTCAATACTAATCCTTCATGTAAACCTTTATCTATTTGAGGATTGTATTTTTTTATGTCATCCTGACTAATATCATATTTCTTGCTAATTGCAAAGAGTGTTTGCTTTTTTTCTACAGTATGTTCTATAAACTCTATACTTTTAACATCCTCTTTTTCAGCTTTTTGAAAAATATTTTTGTTTATTGGAATGAAGATTTGTTGACCTACTTTTAGTTCATTTTCAAGATCCTGATTTACTTTAGTTATGTCGATAATTGAAACATCAAATTTACGACCAATTGCCATTAAACCTTCGCTCGCCCCAACAGTGTAAATGTAACATTTAGTGCCCTTAATATTTTTTGTCGGATAATTTTTATTTTGAGCCAACATGCTGAGGCTTGTCAAAAGAAAACCTGTTAATATCAGACTGAATAACTGCTTTTTCATTTTCAATACTGTTACTTGTTGATTTATAGATAGAAATGCAAAAGTACAAAAAATAAAGTTCAACCACCGAAATCGTGTAATAATATGGAGTTTTTTTTGTTATTGATAAGAAAGATGTACATTTGCATACGCAATAAAAATGTGCTAACAATTTAACTGAATCCTTCATGAGAAAAGTAATTATTTCAATTTGCTTAGTATTATTTGCAGCTGTAGCTTCAGCACAACTTAACATTAGCGGAAAATACCTATCGTTAGAAAAGAAGCATGGAGTGAGGGTAATTATTTTAGACAGTATAACTTCGCAATCAAAAATTGAGTATTCGGGCACAAATGTAAAATACTTCAAATATAATGATCCAACTGCTACTTTTCTATTGCCTCCAGATGACGCTACTGGATATATTATTGAGGTAAATGGAATTAACACCGACACAATTTTCGTAATTGATTATTCAAAATTTCGCCCAATATTTACCTCTTTTGATGCTGAATTTAATCCTTCAAACCAATGTAGTAATGTCAATCTATTACTTACGGGTAAAATTCCAGCTTTAAAATACCTTACTCCTAGCGGAATACCATATCTTTTGAATAGAGATTTTACGGTTAAATACAATACAATGAAATTTGTAGAGAAATGGAATACCATTGACACAACTGAAGTCAACACTTTACCCTCAATTCCTTTGGTTTCACATAAAATCTCTTTAAAATCCCCACTATGTGATACTTATTTTACATTAGTGGGTGACCAATATGCCAAGGAATTAGAGAAGCTTGACTCTATAAAAAGTCCATTGTATTCGGCAGTAGCAGTGAAATGTTACCCAACTTTTACTGTTGAAAAACGTGAGGAGAAAAACGAAAAGGAACGACCATTTACAACTACTCAAGAGAAATATTCTGCTCCTTTAAGTTGTCAGTTTCTTAGCAATGCAAATGAACCAGTTGCAAAATTTTACAAATGGAGAATTTACAAGGATAAACAGTTATTGATTCCAAGAACAGATAAAGATCATCGATATACTTTTACAGAAGCTGGTGATTATGAAGTCAAAATAACAGTTTCAAACGCTGCACTTTGCTCAGATTCAAATTCAATAAGTATTAAAATTTCAGAATCCTCTTTGCAGGTTCCCAATGTGTTTACACCAAATGGAGATGGGCAAAATGACGAATTTAGAGTAGCTTACAAATCCATTATTAGCTTTGAAGCATGGGTTTACAATCGCTGGGGGCGGAAAGTTTTTTATTGGAATGACCCTCAAAAGGGCTGGGATGGAAATATAAACGGGAAAAAGGCTACACCTGGTCCATATTTTTACGTTATAAAAGCTATAGGCTCGGATGGCTTGAAATACCTTAAGAAAGGTGATATAAACTTGTTGAGAGGAGTGCAAAAGTAGTTGACAGTTACTAGTTGACAATTTAATAGTTTTCAGCTGGTTAATAATTTTTTTTGTTAACATTAAGGTACATAAGCTGTCAACTAATAACTGTCAATTATCAACTAAATAACTTTTTCCACCAAATACATACTACAAACCCCAAAAGTAAATTTGCGATAAGTGTTTAATTTAAAGCCATTTTCCTTCAGAATATCTATTAATCTTTCTCCATTTGGAAATGCATGCATCGATGCCGATAGGTAATCGTAAGCTTTAGAATCGCTGGATAACATACTTGAAGTCATTTTTACAAATACCTTGGTGTAAAGTTGATAACCTTTCAAGATGATTCCTTTTTTTGGTTCGTTCATTTCCAAAATTAGCAAATGGCCGTTTGGTTTCAAGACCCTGTGAATTTGCTTCAAGCTATCATTCAGTTTCTCGAAATTTCGAATTCCAAATGCAATTGTGGCTGCATCGAAACTTTCATCGGCAAATGTAAGTGTAGAACAATCTTGAACCTGTAAATCAATTCTGTCGCTCAAATTTGCATTTGCCACCTTTACTCGTCCCATTTCCAGCATTTTATCCGAAATGTCTACGCCTGTAACATGATCTGGTTTTAGATATTCGTAGGATTTTATGCACATATCAGCCGTTCCAGCTGCAATGTCAAGAATTCGTTTTGGATTATATTTCTTTAATGCCAACAATGAATTTTTTCGCCATACACGGGCCATACCCCACGACATGATATCGTTAAATTTGTCGTATTTGTCCGAAATTGTATTGAACATTCGTGCCAATTGCACCGTTTTTTCTTCTTCTTGATTGTACGGTTTTACTTTTGTAAAATCAACTACATTTTTTATTTCGCCCATGTTTGTTTTATACTTAAAAATTAGAAATGCCCTTTATTCGGACACTTGCATAAAATGAAATTAGAATTTATAACAAATATACACTCCTGTTTGTTGAAAATCAACTATGGGAGAAATCGCCAGTTTTTCTGGGAATAACTTCATAACACCGTCATACGCCCAATAAGTTGCGTTGGTCATTATGATACCTACAGCTGCTCCCATCAATACATCGCAAGTAAAGTGTGCATTTCGGGCAACTCTGGCATAACCCACGTAACTTGCTGCAGCATAACCACCAACGGAAATCCAAGGGCTTATATATCCCAGCTCGTGATCTAAAAAACTGGCAGCCACAAAAGCCATTGCAGTATGTTGCGAAGGCATGGAGGTATTTTCTGTTTTATCGGGGCGTGGCTCTTGTGCTATCTTTTTTGTATTGTTTACCACAAAATCACTTGCAATATAAGCTGCTGCCAATATTGCAGTACGGTCAATAAATCGGTGTTTCGATTTTAATCCACAAATGCTTAAAGCATAAGCAGCTACTGTTGGTGCATAACGCACATAATCATCGCCAAGATCAATATAAGTTGGATACGCTTGATTATTCCAATTCAATTTGCTTTGCAAATTTACTTTTAAATTTGGAATGGCCAAAATTGTCAAACTTGCTGTTGTTAAACCCAGTGGTACAATGCTTTCTTGCACATATTTGGTTTTGTACCATTCCTGCTTTTGATGAATTGAATAGTCATTAATAACTTTCAATGAATCAGTTTGAGCATACAAAGATGAAACAAAAAGAACAATAATTATTAACGAAAGGTAAGTGCGCATTTATGAATAAGTTGTTGAAATTTAGTGATTTAAATAATAGATGAAAATACTTCCAAATTTGAAATTATCTATTATTAATTTTTTAATTCTACATTCTTTCATTCTTCATTATTTTCTTGTTTTGTTTTCTCAAAATATTTTTTGAGAACCAATAACGAAATCAAGTCTTCTTGTTTCTTGTTTTTGAATTGCTTTTGGTAATCATGTGCATTTTCAATAATTTTCAAGGCTTCTTCTGTATGTTCTATGTAATAATTTAACCTTTCTTCTAAATCGGAATAGTCGTCTTTTATGAGCACATAATGATAATTCGGAATCAAAGTTCCTTCCATAAACCAAGTTTCGTAGATTGGTTTGGTCATTACTGCCAACGAATTGGACGACATCACCCATTTCAGATTGCTGGCTACATCCCAACCTTCTAAACATAGAATGAATTTGTAGTCTAAATGTTCAGTTATGGTCATTCGACTTCCAATAAATTGAGGATTAACATCTCTATTTACTTGACCTATATTGCACATTGGATGATTGAAATACATTTCCAAAAATTTGATGCGATGTGGCTGTTTTGCTTTATTGCGCCCGACCATCATATTCTTCTTTGATTGAAATGATTTTTTGTCATTAAGAAATAGAAAATGACGGAGTTTTTCAAGTTTCAAAACTACAGAATTTGCAATATCGCCATTAATGGGTCTGCTTTTTACAATTGAAGGTTCTTCAGGTACATGAATGACATCACCAAATACAAACAATGCCTTCAAATTTTGTTTGAAATAACGCATATACTCGTAAGTGTCAAAATGATATACGGATAATTTTGGATGATGAAGAAGATTGGAAATTGATTCTGCTTTATCGGATAATTCATGAACTTCCTCTAAACGATTATAATAATCGACACGCTTTTGAATATAATCAGCATCAAAATCTTTTATACTTGCTAATTTATGCTCCAATCTTTTTTGAAAAATGACAGATGGTAAATACCTTCTGACATGATTTCGGAAATAATACCAGGCTTTATTGTTTTTGTGTCTAAAAGAAAGACGTTTAAAATTTTCAAACATTTTGCGAGATTTTACTGTTTTGCAGAATTCAAATTAGCCCTGATTATCAGCCCAATTCCCCAAACAATGAAAGGCAAACTGAGCCATTGACCCATATTCAAAACCATGTTTGATTCAAAAGCTTCTTGGTTGATTTTGATAAATTCCAATACAAATCGTGAGCCCCATACGCCAATCAAAAATACGCCAAAGAGCAACCCATTTCGTTTGTAAGCTTCTTTTTTCCAATACATCCACCACATAATGGCAAAGGTAATCAGGCAATAAAGCATTTCGTAGATTTGGGTTGGATGCATGGGTTGTGATTCACCAGTTCGTAAAAATATAAATCCCCAAGGTAATGAAGTAGCATTTCCATATATTTCGGAGTTCATCAAATTGCCAAAACGAATGGCCGCACCACATAAACAAACGCCAATTAGCAAACGGTCGAAAATCCAGTTAATGCCTTTTTTCGATACATTTTTGTTGAACAATATCATGGCTGTCAGAATTCCGATAGCTCCACCGTGACTTGCCAAACCACCTCGCCAAATATATAACAACTCCCAAGGGTTTGATATATAGTGGTTTCCGTAATTGAAAGTAATTCCCAAAAACGTGACAGGCTCAGGCAACAGTTGCCATTCGTAAAACAGGCAATGACCCAAACGCGCCCCCACAATAGCACCAATAACGGTGTACATGAACAATTTGTCGACCCATTCTTGCGGCAGCTTTTCGTGTTTGAAAACTTTGGTGGTTATCAATAAAGTTAGCCAAATACCAGTAGCCCACATTAATCCGTACCAACGGATGGTGAGTGGCCCTAAATGAAGAAAAGCTGGATCTACGTTCCAAGTAATGAAGTTTAAAAGCATAGTTTTGCTGAATTATATTTGTTGTATAATCAAGATCAATTCGAAAATATCTGTTAATGAATTATTTTATTTATTACTTCAATAAATTCCTCCATTTCGATTAACATTTCATCGACTTCTTGTTTAGAGAAACTGATAAATGCATCATAATCACCTTTTGTTCTATTCTGATAGGCATTGCGCAGCATTTTACCAAATTTAGAATCTAGTTTTTTAGATGCAATAAATTCTTTGTTGAACCAACCAATTAATTGACCATGTTTTGAGGTTTCAAAGCTTTTTTTTAATGCCAATGCCGTTAGTGCATAATACATTCCGTAATAAACACGGTTGACAGCTATCAATAATTTCTGGCTTCCGGCAAGAAACTTTGCTAATTCAATTGTTTCGTATGCTTGTTGCAAACGATATGTGACTAAAGCATCTCTATCTTTTTCGTCAATCATGCGTGTATACCTTTCTCTAAAGCATTCACAAAAATAGGCTGTTTACCACGTAAAGTGTTTAATTCAGATTCTCCAAGTACGTGAGTGTCAGTCACTATATTGTACTTCAACTCTATCTCATAACTTAAGTCAGATATTTCTCTTTCTGTTTTCCAATCGACATTTTGTTTTAAAATAACCAAAAAGTCATAGTCCGAATCTTTATTGGCTTTTCCTGAAACTCTAGAACCAAAAAGAACCAAATCTTTCAAATCATCCGAGAACCGTAGTTTTAGGAGGTGACTAAAATCTTGAAGAATAACATTCTTGTTTGCATTCATAGTATTGTGTTTTGAGTTTACAAAAGTAGTCGATATTTGTGAAATAACAAACTGTGAATACTTCTGCTTAATTCACATATATTTTTCTTTAACCGGTCACAATTTGTGACTTGTTCAATTTGTTTATTTTCTGATATTTGAAACTGATCTCCATAAAATAATCTCTCAATATCCATTTTAAATTACCGTACTCAAAAAAAACATGCGCAACCAAATCCAAAAAAAAACGAACTCAATTGCGCATATATCAATTAGTTATCAACTGTAAATTATCAACTGAAATTTAAGCTGCTCCGTGACAATTCTTATATTTCTTACCACTTCCACACGGACATTGGTCATTGCGACCAGGCAACTTATCTACGTGGATGGGTTGAGCCTTTTGAGGTTCGCGGGTGTCTTGCTTGGTTGGGTCATCGCTATTTGAACTGCCGCTTCCAATTTCAGCTTTTTGTGTTTTGAACTTACTGAAATCTTGATGTTGCGTGATTTTTGCTTCACGTACTTGTTCTGGTTCACGCATAGGAATTTGACCACGCATCAATACTGCCAAAACTTTACGGTTGATGCTGTCAATCATTTCTTTGAACAAACCAAATGATTCCAATTTGTAAATCAACAACGGATCTTTTTGTTCGTAGCTGGCATTCTGAACCGAATTACGCAATTCGTCCAATTGACGCAAGTGTTCTTTCCATTCATCATCAATGATATAGAGCAAAGTTTGTTTCTCAAAAGCTTTAACAACCTCACGCGCTTCGTTTTTGTAAGCAGTTTCCAAATGTGTCGTAACGTTAAACATTCGTTTGCCGTCGGTAACTGGAATTAGAATGTTTTCGTATTGTTGTCCTTGTTTTTCGTACACTTGTTTGATAACCGGATAGGCAATTTGCGCCAATTTATCCATTTTGCGTTTGAATGTTTCCAAAGCAGCATCTGCCACACGGTTGCACAAATCGTTGGTTTTTCCAGAGTTAAACTCTTCCTCGCTGAATGGAGCATCCATTGCTAGTGTTTTGAGCAATGATTCTTCCAATTCATCAAAACTACCGTTATTCTTTGCCATTTCAACCATGCTGTCCGACGAATCGTAAATCATGTTGGTGATATCCACACCAATACGTTCACCCATCAATGCATGGCGACGTTTTGAATAAACAACTTCGCGTTGCGAGTTCATAACGTCATCATATTCGAGCAAACGTTTACGAATACCGAAGTTATTCTCTTCCACTTTCTTTTGAGCGCGTTCAATGGATTTTGAAATCATGGAATGCTCAATCATTTCACCTTCCTCAAAACCAAGTTTATCCATGATGCCCGAAATACGTTCCGAACCAAACAAACGCATCAAATCATCTTCAAGCGAAACATAAAAAATAGAAGATCCTGGATCACCCTGACGACCTGCACGACCACGCAACTGGCGATCCACACGGCGACTCTCGTGACGTTCTGTACCAATAATGGCCAGACCACCAGCATCTTTCACTTCTTGTGTCAACTTTATATCGGTACCACGACCAGCCATGTTGGTGGCAATCGTAACCGTTCCTTTTTGACCAGCTTCGGCCACAATTTCGGCTTCGCGTTGGTGCAACTTGGCATTCAATACATTGTGTCTGATTTTGCGACCGGTAAGCATACGGCTCAACAATTCGGAAATTTCCACCGAAGTTGTACCCACCAAAACCGGGCGACCAGCTTCCACCAATCGAACTGTTTCTTCGATAACAGCTGTGTATTTCTCGCGTTTTGTTTTGTAAACGCGGTCTTCCATGTCTTTTCGGGCAATGGGGCGATTGGTAGGAATTACCACCACATCCAATTTGTAGATGTCCCACAACTCACCAGCTTCCGTTTCCGCAGTTCCCGTCATACCAGAAAGTTTGTGGTACATACGGAAATAGTTTTGCAAGGTAATAGTAGCAAATGTTTGAGTGGCAGCTTCAACGGTCACTTTTTCCTTGGCCTCAATGGCTTGGTGCAATCCGTCGGAATAACGGCGACCGTCCATAATTCGACCAGTTTGTTCGTCAACAATTTTCACTTTATTTTCCATTACCACATACTCCACATCTTTTTCAAATAAGGTGTAAGCTTTTAGTAATTGATTGATAGTGTGAACGTTTTCTGATTTTACAGCGTAATTTTGAAGAATTTCGTCCTTTTTCGATTGCTTTTCTTCTGCTGTTATTGATTTGTCTTTTTCCAATTCTGCAATATCACTACCTACATCAGGCAAAACAAAGAATTGTTTATCGTCACTACTGTCGGTAATCAAATCTATACCTTTGTCGGTTAGCTCAATAGAGTTTTGTTTTTCATCAATCACAAAGTACAATGGATCCGTTGCAACGTGCATATTCCGATTATTTTCCTGCATGTAAAACTCTTCCGTTTTCAGCAAAATGGCTTTTACGCCTTGTTCGCTCAAATACTTAATCAACGGTTTGTTTTTTGGCATTCCTTTGTATGAACGGAACAACAACAAAGCGCCTTCTTCTTGCTGTTTTTTATCATCCGATTTCATCAAATTACGCGCATCAGCCAAGTATTTGGTAGCCAATGTTTTTTGCGTATTTACCAATCGTTCCACCTTCGGACGTAATTCTTCAAATAACTGGTCTTCGCCTTTTGGCACTGGTCCAGAAATAATCAATGGCGTACGTGCATCATCAATCAACACCGAATCGACCTCGTCCACAATGGCGTAATTATGTTTGCGTTGCACCAAGTCGAGTGGGGCAGTAGCCATATTGTCACGCAGGTAGTCAAAACCAAATTCGTTATTCGTACCAAAAGTGATATCGGCCATATAAGCCAAGCGACGTTCTTCTGAGTTAGGACGGTGTTTATCAATACAATCTACAGAAAGTCCGTGGAACATATACAATGGTCCCATCCATTCCGAATCACGTTTTGATAAGTAATCATTCACGGTAACCAAATGCACACCGTTGCGAGTCAGCGCATTAAGGAAAACTGGAAGCGTAGCCACCAAAGTTTTACCCTCTCCAGTTCCCATTTCCGAAATTTTACCTTTGTGCAGCACTACCCCACCCAATAGTTGCACATCGTAATGCACCATTTCCCATTTAACTGGGATTCCACCTGCAGTCCATTCGTTTTTGTAATGCGCTTTGTCACCTACAATACTAACAAAATCGTGTTTTGTCGCCAATTCGCGGTCGAAATCATTGGCGGTAACTATCACTTCTGCATTTTCCGAAATTCTACGTGCCGTATCTTTCATAATACAGAAAGCCTGAGGCAAAATTTCATCTAATACTTCTTCGTATTTGGCCGTAATTTCTTTTTCTAATTTATCAATTTCCGTGTAAATTTTTTCGCGAAGATTGATTTCTGTTTCTTCAATACTGGCTTTTAATTCTTCAATTTTCGCAAATTCAGGTGCTACATATTCAATAATACGTGTTTTAAGCATTTCTGTCCGCTCACGTAATTCATCATTGCTAAGCAGGATAATTTCATCATAAACTGCTTTAATTTTGTCAACTATTGGCGTAATTTCCTTCAAGTCACGTTGACCTTTGCTACCGAAAATTTTCCCTAAAAAATCATTAAATCCCATATTGTCAATGTTTTAT
>JBAXAD010000108.1:0-11990 GCA_037142715.1 Paludibacter sp.
ATCATATAAGAAAATATATTGAACATTTTTTTTATTTATATACAGACTCTAAATACGCCATTGAGGACAATGGAAAATCATTTTATAAGCTCACTATCAAGGTTCGACCAAAAATTGTAGCGGACGGACTAGCACACAATAGTTACGACTTATCAAAAGTAGGAACGCATTTATCAGCATTGGAGTTTCACAATGCCATTAATCAGCCAGAAACTATCGTGGTGGATATGCGCAACCATTACGAAAGTGAAATTGGTAAGTTTGAAAGTGCCTATTGTCCAGATGCTGATACCTTTAAGGATGCTATACATGATGTAGTTGAAAAATTCAAGGACGATAAAGACAAGTCCTTTTTATTGTATTGTACAGGCGGAATTCGCTGCGAAAAGGCCAGTGCATTCCTCATTCACAATGGTTTTGAAAATGTAGCGCAACTACACGGTGGTATTATAGAATATGCTCAACAAATAAAAAAACTGGAAGTTAAATCCAAGTTTTACGGCAAGAACTTTGTTTTTGATGAAAGGTTGGGTGAATCAATTGATGGTCAGGTAATTTCGAAATGTCATCAGTGCGGTAAACCTGCCGATACGCATACCAATTGTGCCAATAACGATTGCCATTTGCTATTTATTCAATGTGCCGACTGCAAAGCACAATCCGAAGGCTGCTGCTGCGACAATTGCAAGGATACCAACCGATTACCTTTGGACCAACGCAAGGAGCTTCGAGCTGTCTATCATCAAAAATATGCTGACAGTAAGATATTTAAAAGTCGTGTGAGACCAAAGCTTTCAGCTACGGGTTTACTTCAAAATTCAACTGCCAACGTACATGAATAATTTCTGGCAGACCATCAACAAGCCCATCTTGGCATTGGCTCCAATGGAAGATGTTACCGATACCGTTTTTCGGGAAGTTATTCGCTCGGTTTCTGAAACTGACGCGTTAAATTTACTGTTCACCGAATTTACTTCTACCGACGGTTTATGCAATGAATTTGGGCGCGCTAAAGTGAGTGATAGGCTAGTAGTTAGTGATACTGAACGCACATTGCTAAAAGCTACAAATACCAAGTTGGTAGCTCAAATTTGGGGGTCAAATCCAACTAAGTTTCATGAAAGCGCCAAACTCATTTCTGAAATGGGCCATTTCGACGGCATCGATATAAACATGGGCTGTCCGGTGAAAAAAGTAGTGAAAAACAAATGCTGCTCGGCACTAATCAATTATCCAGAGTTGGCAAAAGAGATTGTAATTGCCACTCAGGAGGCCACACATTTACCCGTGAGTGTAAAAACACGAATCGGTTTTAATGAAGTTATCACCGAAAAATGGGTTGGACAATTGCTGGAAGTAAATCCTGCAGCACTTACCATTCATGGTCGTACTCAAAAAATGATGTCCACTGGACTGGCTTTATGGGACGAAATTGGCAAAGTGGTTAACTTACGCAATGAACGTGGAAGTTCTACCATAATACTTGGAAATGGCGATGTAAGTAGTTATGCAGATGCACAAGAGAGGATTAGTAAATATGGCGTGGATGGCGTAATGGTGGGAACTGGTATTTTTAAAAATCCATGGTTGTTTAATTCATCTGAAAAAGAAATTACGCAAGAAATGCGATTTGAACTTTTAAAAAGACATATTACTCTTTACGATAAAACCTGGGATAACAAAAAGAATTTCAATATCCTAAAGCGTTATTTCAAGATATATATCACTGGTTTTGAGGGAGCTGCCGAATGGCGAGACAAATTGATGCATACCAAAAGCTGTACCGAAGCATTGGAGGTGGTAAAATTGAAGTGACGCAAAAGTCTCAAATCAATGCTCAAAGTTTACTAAACAAAAAAAGACTGATTTCTCAGTCTTTTTTTTTGAATTATATGTACATCAACCAAAATATATAGTTTTCCAAAATAGAAATGCTAATCTAAAATAAAATGAATGTAAATATTACTAACTTAGTTCCCCTTTAGGGGTTAGGGGCCATTCATTATCCTAGATCCATCTCACGAAGCAGAAATCCTGACGGTGTGGTAAATCTTCATTCTTAGGGAACATACGGAAACCATATTTGAATGTTCCAGCCATGTTGAGTTGTTTTTCAATGTTGAAGTACATTTTTGAACCCTCAGTTTTCACCAGTTTCAATTCTTCAACACTATAAAGCATGTCCACATTATTCTTACCCAATTTGGTAGCAACCAATTCGATACCAATTCCTTTTTCGTTGACATCTTTCACATCAATAACGATATTGATATTATTGATTTCGCCAACCTCAGGATTGTGAATCATTTTTTCTGGAACATCAACTTTTACTACCTCGATTTTATCCCACCCAGCTGCTAATTTAACTTTCCATGCGGCAATTTCTTTTGCTTTCGCAAAGTTATCTGCTTTCAGTAGGGCTGAGCGAGTAGCTAATTTACTGTAGAATTTGGCGATATAATCATCAATCATACGTTTTGTAGTAAAACGTGGAGTAATTTGTGCCAACGAATTTTTAATTACCTGAATCCATTCTGGTGAATAACCTTTTGTATTTTTTGCAAAATATAGTGGTACAATTTCAGTTTCAAGCAAGCTGTAAATAGTAGCAGCATCCAATTGATCTTGGTGATCTTGGTTTTCGTAAGTTTGCTTTTCGGTCAATGCCCATCCAGCTCCTTTTACGTAGCCCTCTAGCCACCATCCATCAAGTACAGAGAAGTTTAGCACGCCATTCATTTGTGCTTTCTCGCCCGATGTACCTGAAGCTTCCAATGGTCGGGTAGGAGTGTTCAACCAAATGTCCACACCCGATACCAAGCGTTTTGCCAATCGCATATCATAATTTTCGAGGAAAATAACTTTTCCCAAAAACTGTGGCATGCGTGATATTTCGATGATACGTTTAATCAAACCTTGACCGCCACCATCGGCAGGGTGAGCCTTACCTGTAAACAAGAATTGAACTGGACGAAGAGGATCATTTACAATTTTTTCAAGGCGCTCTAAATCAGTGAATAATAAATGAGCACGTTTGTAAGTTGCAAACCTACGACCAAATCCAATAATTAATGCATTGGGATTTATAGCATCCAAAACCGACATGATACGTGAAGGATCACCTTGATTTTTCAACCAGCTATCGCGAAATTGAACTTTGATATAATCTACCAATTTGTTTTTCAAAGACATACGAGTATTCCAAATTTCTTGATCTGGAATTTTATATACACCTTCCCATATTTTCATGTTCGACTGATCGGCATAAAATGCTTTGGTAAAGTACTTTTCGTACACCGCTTTCCATTCGCTCGAAGTCCATGTTGGTAAGTGAACGCCATTTGTCACATAATTCACATGCAATTCTTCGGGGAAATATCCTTTCCAGATGGGTTGGAACATTTCTTGCGACACTTTTCCGTGTAACCAGCTCACACCATTTACTTCCTGACAAGTATTACAAGCAAAAGTACTCATGCTGAATTTCTCATTATGATCGCCAGGATGCTCGCGTCCCATATCAATAAACTCATCCCAAGTTAAACCTATTTTTGCTGGAAATTCGCTCATGTATTTGCTGAACAAACCTTCGTCGAAACTATCATGACCTGCAGGAACTGGAGTATGCACAGTATATAATGAACTTGAGCGAACTACTTCCAAGGCTTGATTAAATTCTAGTTTGCTATCTGCAACTAAATCTACCAAACGTTGAGCATTAATCAATGCTGCATGGCCTTCGTTACAGTGATAAACTTCTTTTGTAATACCCAATTTTTTGAGTGCCAACATTCCGCCCACACCCAACAAGAATTCTTGTTTCATGCGGTTTTCCCAGTCACCACCATACAATTGATGGGTAATGGAGCGGTCATATTCGCTGTTCATGTCATTGTCGGTATCCAGCAAATAGAGAGAAATACGACCCACTGAAACTTTCCACAAATAAGCATGAACTGTACGTCCTGGATAAGGAACTTCTACCACAAGTGGCTCGTCGTGAGCATCTTTTACTTGTTTGATAGGAAGGTTGTTGAAGTTTTGCGCTTCATAAATTGGCACTTGTTGTCCATCAATAGAAAGCGATTGAGTGAAATAACCGTATCGATATAAGAAACCTACAGCGGTTAAATCTACATTACAATCACTGGCTTCCTTCAAATAATCACCAGCCAATACTCCCAAACCGCCAGAATAAATCTTCAACACTTCAGTTAAACCGTATTCCATGCTGAAATAGGCTATTGAAGGAGTTTTGATGCTCTTTGGCACATTTAGATATGCTTTAAAATCATCATATACAGTATTTACTTTTTTGATGAATACTTCGTCTTTGCCCAATGCAACTAACTTTTCGTAGTTGAGGATATTTAGCAATAATACAGGGTTGGAAGCAGCTTCTACCCAAGCATCCTTGTCTATTTCACGAAATAATCTTTTGGCATTGCTGTCCCATGACCACCAAATATTTTGGGCTATTTCATCTAATTTACTTAAACTTTCGGGTAAGTGCGACCTTACACTGATTTCCTTTAAGTTGCTCTCGTTTACGTTGTTAACTCTAATTTTCATAAGTTTTATGACTCTTTAAATTTCTAATACTTTTATATCTTTGATAATACTAATACAAAAACAAGTTAGAGAAAAACTAAGTTTTTGTTATATTGTTAAACTATTGGTTTTAAAAACTACTATGACAAAATAATTGAACTATTAAGTTCAATACCAGACTTATATATATTGTTATAAAACAATAGTGAATTGTTTTGTTTTCATTGATTGACTATTGTATTAAATTTGTCAATCAATTTTTCCACAAAAATAATAAATAAAAAATTGAAACTCTGTTGTGTTGTATTTAAAATCTACTATTTACATTTCAAACGTTTGCAATACACATTTTGGTTTAATCGTAAATTGTGTAAAACTAAAATTATAAGTTTATAGGAAATTTCCTATAAAACTAACTCTGTAAGAGTTTTCTGTGCGTAACCCCCAGATTTATCTGGGGGAAGTGAATCAGCTAAAGAACATAACTCTGTAAGAGTTTCCCATTAAAATACCCTGAAACTAGTCAAAAAGAAATTTCTCGTCAAACTCAATACCATGTTCAATTAGCAATGCTCTGAGTTCATCTTCAAAAGTTGTGATACGATGATGTTCTTTCTGATTTTTTATGTAATTAATTATCGTCTCTTTGTCATTATTACTATAAGATAAACCACAATATCCCTCTGCCCAAGATTCAAATTTTGGATAATTTCCAGTTGTCTTTATCCATGTATTCGTAGCAGTTTTAATTTCTTTGATAAAATCAGCCAATCCAATTGTCGAATGTATGTCACAGAATAAATGTATATGGTTTTCAGTTCCATTTATTCGATATAAAACACTTTTTCTTTTTTTTTATTATTCCCCAAATATATTTATACAATTCTTCATGTCCATTTTCGGCAAGTGTATTTTTCCTTTTATAAGTACAAAATACGATGTGGAAAAGTGATTGTCGATAACTGTTCATGATAAATTCATTTTGGGTAACCTCGATGAGGTTTTAATACTGTTTCTTAACATCTCCCAGATAAATCTGGGGGTTATGTACAGATTACTCCTACGGAGTAAGAATAAAGATATTTAAAGTTATTGCAATTTGCCTCACAAACCTTAGTTATTTTTTTGTCCTTTTGTTTTTATTCGTCAAAGCAATATGGTAAGCTTTGTCGTAAAAATGAATAAAATGCTTCCACAAAGCTTTTTCGGCAATTACAGATGCACGTTTACGTACCGCTTTTACTTCGGTATCGTTGAATGCCGCAAATTGTTGAATCATTTCTGCAATATGTGAAGCAACTGTATAAGCATTATAATCAGATCGATGAATTACACCTACGCCAAGTTCTACGCCTTGTGGCTGGTGCGAAACCCATTGTCCAAAACCAGATAAATCGGTAGTGATGGTAGGTACACCAAATGCTACACTTTCTAATGGTGTGTAACCCCATGGTTCATAATATGATGGAAAAACAGTTAAATCCATTCCAATCAGTAAATCGTAGTATGATTTATTGAAAATACCATCCGCTTCGTTGAGGTACGAAGGAACAAAGATTATTTTTACACGTTGGGTTTGATTGTTATTAAAATGGAACCAATGAATGGCCGCCATAACATTATCATGGTAATAATCGTGCAAATCGTGGGTTGTAAATCTATTATCGGTGTGAAGTATTGTATTTGGATGATTCAAAGCTTGAGCCAAATCGGCTCTAGGGCCAATTATATGAGCTGGCACCATTATAAATACCACCACTTCTTTTTGTAAATCTTGATATTCCGACAGTTGTTTCAACGCTCTTAAAAAAGTGTTGATTCCTTTGTTTCTATATTCGTATCTTCCTGCTGTGCTTACAAATAACGCATCTTCACTCAATGGGTATCCAAGTAAAGTTTCAGCTACTTTACGCAAGGTGGTACGAGCTGCTTTACGTCCCGCAGTGAAATTTCTACCTTTTGGCACAAAGTCATCTTCAAAACCATTGGGCGTAATTACATGAGGTTTTTTGTCAAGAAGCTGCTCGCATTCAATCCCTGTAATTTCACTCACCGTTGTAAAACAATCCACTATATGAGCTGCAATTTTTTCGGTACTATGCTTCGAAACCATATTCAACTCATACGCCATTTGGTCACCATTGTATTCATTCAAATAATCGTACAATGGTTTGCGGTTTCCAGCTATGGAGCGACCTATGCAAGTGGCATGGGTGGTAAATAATGTGCCCACTTCAGGCAAATTTTCTTTAATATAAAAGGCACCAAAAGTAGTCATCCACTCGTTAAAGTGCGCAACAACTCGGTGCCCTGCATTGAGTTTGAAAAAGCGATAATAGCTTTCGATAATCATTCCGGTAGAATAACCGAAAATGGATGATTCGTCGTAATCGCCATTGGCAGCCATAGAATTGACACCCACCGTTTCCCAAACGCGACCGAAAATCTTGTTCTTTTGTACCATTAGAGGTATAAAATCTACCAGTACGGCTATTGGTTTACCGTGTATATTCCAGCGCCCAACTCGTATCTTCAGGTGATACTCTTTTTCGGTAAAAGCTATCCAATCGGTATATAAATCCTTCGATTCTTCAAAATAAGGATTCGTTTTGTCTTTCCAGACATCTGGCCCAATAAAAATCAGCTTATCTGGGTGCGTTTCTTGCAGCGTGGCAGCACGTGTAGACAGTACAGTATATATACCACCCACCATATTACACACTTCCCAACTTGTTTCAAATATATATTCGGGTATCAATGTTTCGACCATGCATTGTAATTTTAAAATGATTGCAAAGGTAATATTTTTTTTGTCGGAAATACTGTTAACTGTCTATTTGTGTGTTTTTTTGTCTAAATCCTATCTTTTTATTATTCATTTGTTTTATTATTACTTAAAAGGCAATAAAATCATCTTTCAATTATATTTGAAAACCTCTTCTATTTCAATTACTTATAATACGTAACCGAACTTCAACACCAAAATGCATTAAAAATGTATTGTTTTTGTAATAAATATCCATTATCTTTGCCTTCATAAATATAAAACAAACTATTCACATTAAAAAAAAAGAAAATGAGAAAAATTACTCTATTATTATCATTCGTTGCTTGTGTGGTTTTTGCACAAGCTCAAACAAACTTACTTACAAACCCTGGGTTTGAAACATGGGCAGCTGGTGTTCCAACAGGATGGACTTTAGGTACTGCAACTTATGCAACAACTACTCAAAGTACAACTGTATTTAATGAAGGAACTAGTGCATTAAAAGTAACTGCTGCAGCTACTGCTGGTGGAACTTATTCAATTACTCAAATTGTACCTATAACTCCAGGTAAGACTTATACACTTTCAATGAGTTATTATATTGAAACTGGTGATGGAACTGATGCTCGTATTTGGTCAGACTGGTGTAATGTGGCTACCACAACTACTTATGCAGTATTAACACATGCTGATTCGGTATTACTAATGGGCCCAGGAGCAGGACAGAATTATTTCCCAGATGTAAAAGGTGCTTGGAAAACATATACTGCTGATGTTGTAGCTCCAGCTACCGGATTTAATTCTTTTAGTTTCCAATTTAGAACTTATAAAACTCCTGCAATTGTTTACTGGGATAATATGTACTTTGGCGAAAAAGTTTCTGCAGGTACTTCAAACCCTTCAGCATCATCTTTCAATGCTTTTGTAAACGGAAAAAGCTTAGAGCTTAAAAACGTTGCCAATGGTTCTGCAGTTGAGATTTTCAATGCATTGGGTGCAAAAGTTCAAACTTCACAATTGGTGAATGGTGCTGTAGCGCTTAACTTGACCAAAGGATTGTATGTGGTACGTGTTGGTAAAAGCACACAAAAATTCATGGTTAAATAATTTATCTGCGTCCAACCGCTCCAAGCGGTTTGACGCATAAAAGACAGCGCTATCCATCCGACAAACCGCTTAGAGCGGTTGAGCGGATTATTATTTCGCTTAAAGAATACACAAACAAAATAAATATCATTGAGAATACCTCCGAAGACCAATTGTTTTCGGGGGTATTTTTTTGCACAAAAATGGCCAAAAAAGACTTGAAGTTTCATGAAAAATGTCTTGATGTTTTCCAAAAAAGACTTGATGTTTTTGACAAATGTCTTGAAGTTTTGGAAAAAAGACTTGAAGTTTTCGGGAAAAGACATCAAATAAAAATTATATCTTCAAAATCAATTTTTTTTGCTTGAAAACAGACGGAAGTATTGAAAGTAATTTGAAAACCAGTAAATTAACATGGTAGAATATGTGTAATCTATATTAAATAATAAGAGATTCGGTTTTGGATAATAAGTTTAATAGGGGACAAGCTACTTCCTAGTCGCTTTAATTTTAAACAAATTGCAATTCAATCCTGTTATCTTTATTCTTATTTTACACTTGTTTGCTAGTTTACTATTTTGTATCTTTGCAAGTTCTAAAACAAACTCAACATTGGCAACAAAAACCTACATACACCCACCCGAAACAACTGAAATAGTTGAAGTTATTGGGGCTCGGGTACATAATTTAAAAAATATTGATGTTTCCATTCCGCGCGATGCTTTGACCGTAATTACCGGTTTGAGTGGCAGCGGCAAATCATCATTGGCTTTCGATACCATCTTTGCGGAAGGACAACGCCGTTATATTGAGACATTTTCGGCCTATGCACGTAGTTTTTTGGGAACAATGGAACGTCCCGATGTGGATAAAATAACTGGGCTAAGTCCGGTTATTTCTATTGAACAGAAAACCACCAACAAGAATCCTCGCTCCACAGTTGGTACTACCACCGAAATTTACGACTTTCTGCGTCTGCTTTTTGCACGCGCTGGTCAGGCTTATTCGTACATTACGGGCGAAAAAATGGTGAAATACTCTGAAGAACAAATCGTTGATTTGATTCTGAAAGAGTACGAAGGAAAAAAAACATATTTGCTTGCACCTTTGGTTCGTGGTCGAAAGGGACATTACAAGGAACTATTTGAGCAGATACGCAAAAAGGGGTATTTGCATGTCCGCATTGATGGTGAAGTACGTGAAGCTACGCATGGTCTGAAACTGGACCGATACAAAAACCACGATATTGAAGTGGTGATTGACAAGCTGTTGGTGACCGAAAAGGACCGCAAACGCTTGAAGGAATCTATGCAAAAAGCCATGCAGCAAGGTAGCGGCATAGTGATGCTATTGGACAAAGACTCAGATAAATCACGCTATTTCAGCAAAATGCTGATGTGTCCTACTAGCGGTATATCATACGACGAGCCTGCCCCTCACAATTTTTCGTTCAACTCGCCTCATGGTGCTTGCCATCGCTGCAAGGGATTGGGTTTTGTGAACCAAATAGACATGGACAAAATTGTGCCCGACAAAACTCAGAGCATTTATCAAGGTGGAATAGCGCCACTGGGGAAACACAAAAGTAGTACCATTTTTTGGCAAATTGAAGCCATCCTTGAGAAATACGAACTCACGCTGAAAACACCTATTTCTGACATTCCCGAGGAAGCAATAGACGAAATAATGAATGGTACTGAGGATCGGTTGCATATAAAGAATCAGGCAATTGGCACCAATTATTTCTTGAATTACGACGGAATTCTGAAATACATTGAGATGCAAGCCGAAACTGGAGCTTCTGCTACCGAACAAAAATGGGCCAATCAGTATTCTAAATCCATTAAATGTCCTGACTGCGAAGGGGCTAGGTTGCGGAAAGAATCACTGCACTTTCGGATGCACGACAAAAATATTGCTGAATTATCGACAATGGATATTGCAGAATTATCGGCATGGCTGGAAAATGTGGAGGAACATTTATCGGAAAAGCAAAAAACCATTGCTGCAGAAATATTGAAGGAAATACGTACGCGACTCCAATTTTTATTGGATGTGGGACTTACGTACCTCTCACTCAATCGCAGTTCGCAGTCACTTTCTGGTGGCGAAAGTCAGCGGATTAGGCTGGCCACTCAAATTGGTTCACAGCTGGTAAACGTGCTTTACATTCTCGACGAGCCTAGTATTGGTTTGCATCAGCGTGATAATCAGCGGTTGATTCGCTCGTTGAAACAATTGCGCGACACGGGTAATTCGGTTATCGTTGTAGAGCATGACAAAGATATGATGATGGCGGCAGATTATGTGGTAGATTTAGGACCTCATGCCGGACGATTGGGTGGTGAAGTGGTTTTTGCAGGAACTCCACAGGAAATGTTGGAAGCCGACACACTTACTTCGGCTTATCTGAATGGCACCAAACGCATTGAAATCCCTGAAAAACCGCGTCCTGGAAATGGGCTCAGTTTAACCATAAAAGGAGCACGTGGTAATAACTTGAAAAACATTAACGTAACATTTCCACTTGGGAAAATGATTTGCGTGACTGGTGTTTCTGGTAGTGGAAAATCTACTTTGATAAACGAAACTTTACAACCCATTCTGAGTCAGTATTTTTATCGTTCGTTGCAAGATCCATTGCCTTATGATAGCATTGAAGGCATTGATAACATTGACAAAGTGGTGGAAGTGGATCAATCGCCCATTGGTCGCACACCACGTTCCAATCCAGCCACTTACACTGGTGTTTTTTCTGATATTCGGAATGTATTTGTTACATTGCCCGAAGCCAAAATAAGGGGCTACAAACCGGGTCGTTTTTCATTCAACACTGCTGGCGGCCGATGCGAAGTATGCGGTGGGAATGGTTATAAAACCATAGAAATGAACTTCTTGCCCGATGTATATGTTCCGTGTGAAAGTTGCAGTGGTAAACGCTACAACAAGGAAACATTGGAAGTGCGTTTTAAAGGTAAATCCATAGCCGATGTGTTGGACATGACCATCAATCAAGCGGTAGAATTCTTTGAAAACCAACCGTCTATATTGCATAAAATCAAAACGCTGCAAGATGTTGGGCTGGGTTATATCAAACTAGGGCAGTCGAGTACAACTCTTTCGGGAGGCGAAAGTCAGCGGGTAAAACTGGCTACTGAACTTGCCAAACGCGACACGGGAAAGACCTTGTATATTCTCGACGAACCCACTACAGGCTTGCATTTTGAGGATATTCGCGTATTGTTGGGTGTGCTTAACAGATTAGTAAACAAAGGAAATACGGTAATAGTTATTGAACACAATATGGATGTGATAAAAGTGGCCGATCATATTATCGACATTGGTCCAGAAGGCGGAAGCAAGGGTGGTTATGTGATTTGCGAGGGAACACCAACCCAAATTGCAAAAGAAAAGAAGAGTGAAACAGGACGGTTTTTGAAATTGGAATTGTCATAATAAGCCGATTATTTGGTTTATAATATTTTATTGTATCTTTGAAGTTCGTTTTTTATAATTGTTTTTACGTTTTAGAATCAATGCTTCGTTAAACTTAATGTTAATCAGTTGAATATCAAGAAAATAAACT
>JBAXAD010000109.1:0-11966 GCA_037142715.1 Paludibacter sp.
GATTACTGGTTGCTTCCCTGCAATTAAATGCTGCAATGGCATTTGAACCATTCATCTACGAATGGTTCAAATGCCATTGCAGCATTTAATTGCAGGGAAGCAACCAGTAATCCGCCACAATTGGTGATAGTTCAAACATCTACCATCACATTTCCAACCTTGGCTACCAAAACTCTTGGAATTGCCGATTTTAGTCCTTCCGCAACAGCAAGTACTGGATTATCAGTCTCATACACAAGCTCAAACACTTCTGTGGCAACCATTGTAAATGGAAATATCCACTTGGTTGGTGCTGGAACTTCTGTAATTACAGCTTCGCAAGCGGGAGATGGCACTAACAATGCTGCCGCTTCGGTAACGCAAACATTGACTGTTAGTATAGCTACAAATATTAATAGCACAAATGAAATGGTCAAAATTGGAACCTTCAGGAAAACAATAAATTGTTCAGAAATTGGAACAATAAAAGTGTATAATTTACAAGGTGAACAAGTGGCTTACAACGAAAATTCCAACAGATTGAATACAAATTTAATTACTGGATTATACATAATTCATTTTTCAAACAAAAATGGACAAAAAACAATTCAGAAAATAATAATTGAATAAAATGAAAACTGAAATCATGAAACTGTTTAGAACAATAACTCTAATTACCAGCGCTTTAATCATATCAAATAGTTTATTGGCACAAACAGAAAACAGCACCCGACTGAACGACAACTGGAAGTTTTTGAAAAGCGACTTGGGCGGTATTTGGGAAGCGGTTAGGCCTGTGAAAGAGGGCAATCCAGAAAGTGTGCCGTTGTGGGAAAATGTATCTTTACCGCATTGTTTCAACGCCACTGATGCTGTTGACCCTGATGTAAATTACTATCAAGGGCCGGGTTGGTATACAAATAAAATTGCAGTGAAAAATCCATTTGCAAATGGTCGCACCTTGCTTCATTTTGAAGGTGCAGGTCAAAAAACCGAGGTCTACGTTTATACCACCAAAGTAGGTTCGCACGTGGGCGGATATGACGAATGGACGGTGGACATTACCGATGCTGCAAAAGCATTCCTGCAAAACAAATCTGTATCAGCAGCTTACAAAGGGAAGATTCCAATTTCCATACGTTGCGACAATTCTCGCGATTTGGAAATGATGCCTTCCAGTTTGTCCGATTTTAATGTGTATGGCGGAATTTATCGCTATCTGAACTTGCAGTATGTTCCTGCCATGTCGGTGGAACAATTGCATGTAAATGCTTCGGTAGACGCAAAGGGATTGATGGGAAATATGAATGTAAGTGTCCTGTTAAACAACAAAACGACTTTGCAAAAAGCCAATTTAAAACTTGACATTTTTGATGCACAAGGAAAATTAGTCACTACCAAAATTCAAGAAATCAACGCTACCAATGCTGAACAATTCGTTTTCAACACATCGTTCAAAAAACCAAAATTATGGTCGCCTGCCCTACCCTATCTTTATACTTGCAAAGCGACAATTACGGTAGATTCAACCAGTCAGACTGTTACTGAAAAATTCGGGTTCAGGAATTACGAATTTGTTGAGCATGGGCCATTTATGCTGAATGGCAGTCGATTGCTATTACGAGGAACGCACCGACATGAAGACCATGCTGGCGTTGGAGCCGCCATGACCGAATCGCAAATCAGACAGGAAATGTTGCTCCTGAAAGATATGGGTGTAAATTTCATTCGTCTTGGACATTATCAACAATCACGCATCGTTTTGCAACTTTGCGACAGCTTGGGAATATTAGTATGGGAAGAAATTCCTTGGTGCAGAGGCGGTTTGGGTGGCGAAATTTACAAGGAACAAGGCCGCCGAATGATGACCAACATGATAGCGCAACATAAAAATCATCCTTCGATAATTATTTGGGGATTGGGCAATGAAAACGACTGGGCGGGTGATTTTGCGGAATTCAACAACCAAAAAATCCGTGACTATATGACCGAATTGAACCTGTTGGCTCACAAACTTGACTCAACACGCATGACTTCCATTCGTCGTTGCGATTTTTGCAAAGACATTCCCGACATTTATTCTCCTTCTATTTGGGCAGGATGGTACCGTGGCATTTTTACCGAATATAAAGACATGACCGAGAAAGAGATAAATGGCACAAAACGTTTTTTCCATGCCGAATGGGGTGGCGACAGTCATGCCCGCAGACATTCCGAAACACCCGACAAAGGCTTACAAGGCATAAAAACGGGGCAAGGTGTGGATGAGCGAGCAGGCGATGCATCGCTGATTGGTGGTTCGGCTCGGGCTTCGAAAGATGGCGACTGGAGCGAATCGTATATCTGCAATCTTTTTGATTGGCACTTAAAAGAGCAAGAAAATATGCCAAACCTGACAGGGTCTGCGGCCTGGATTTTCAAGGATTTCTCAACACCTGTGCGCCCTGACAATCCAATTCCATATATGAATCAAAAAGGAGTGGTGGAACGTGATTTTACCAAAAAGGAAGCCTATTTTGTGTTCCAATCCTATTGGACAGAAAAACCCATGGCGCATATTTACGGACACAGCTGGCCGGTACGTTGGGGTGATGTAGGAGAAGAAAAGATGGTGAAAGTATATTCCAATTGTGATGATGCCGAATTGATTTTGAATGGAAAAAGTCAGGGAATAAAAAAACGAAACTCACAAGATTTTCCAGCTGCAGGGTTGCGTTGGAATGTAGTTTATTTGTCGGGTGAAAATAGCCTGAAAGTAATTGCACACAAAGGTAAAACTACTGTTACCGACGAAATCAAACAAATGTATCAGACCGAGAAATGGGGAAAGCCGGTTCAAATGACGTTAGCAAAAATATCTCAAATGGGTGATATAGTCACCATTGAAGTAAAACTTTTGGACGCCAACAAAATCCTTTGCCTTGATGCTAGAAACACAGTGACATTTGGTTTAATTGGCGATGGGAAACTGATTGATAACCAAGGTACTTCTTCAGGTTCACGCATTGTGGAAGTTCAAAATGGCAGGGCTATTATTAGCATAAAACTAAATGGGGGCAAAAATATGGCAAGTGTGAAATGCAAAAGTTTGCCAACTACATTTTGTGGCCTTTGAAAACAAAATTGTGAATATCTAACATGATAAATTAATTTTCAGCACATATCAGCACAGTTTTGGTATACCAATCTTATGTTATACAACATAAATCGAAAAATAATGCCTAAATAATTTTTTTATTGTGTACGAACACACTATTTTTGGCAAACCAAATAATTGGTAGACCAAACAAAGCAAAACAGTCAAATTGAAATCATATATTTATGAATAAGAAAATCAGCTTCATGTTAGTTTGCTTTATCACTTTGGTTGCTAATGCACAAATTGTATTGTTGCAAGAAACATTTCAAGACTGGACTCCGGAAATTGGACTAGCACCAGTTTCACCAAGTAAGTCACCAACGGGAGTTGAATACAGCATTAGCAAAAAACTATACGATGGCAAAACAGAAGGAACATTTACATCCAATGCCATTATTGTAAGTCCAGACCAAAGCATTGGCACATCTGGCAAAGCGGAAGGAAATGGAAATCCAAGCAATGGACGTGTTGCTATAAAAGGTGCAAAAAACTATTTGCAATTGCCCCAATTACCGAGTGTTGGCATAGTAAATATCAAAGCTAGCGTAGGGACTGACCTCAAGGAGTTTAAGCTGCAAGCTGTAACAGACGGAGGTGCATTTGAAGACATTGACGGTACTGTAAGCTCATGCAAAAAGGATGTTATTAAACTTTATACTTTTAATCTCACCTATGCATCACCAACCACATTGCGCATTGTTCCTACTTCGGGAAGCGGCGTTTATGTATGGGATTTGGAAGTTTATTCTTATTCAACGACAAAAAAATAATCAAATAACTAATAAAAATCAAAACATCATGAAAAAAATTACTTTTATTATGGCATTAATTGCCTCAACTTTGTTGGCAAATGCCCAAGTTTTATTGGACGAAACCTTCAACTATCCTGAAGGTAACCTAGCAGCCGAATCTGCATGGACTACCGCTGGAACGCTTACTGCAGGAACCGGTAGATTTATTATAACACCAGCCTTGACTTATGCTGATGCAGCAGGAACATATGCCCTTTCTGGTTTGGGAAAAACCATTAACTCAAACATTACAAGCAGCACCGATTATCTGTCATACAAAGCTGTAACTGCTGCTGTTTCTACAGGCAGTTATTATCTGACATTTATGTTTAATCCGGGTATTGCTCAAAGTCAAAGTAATTCTGAAATAATGTCATTTACCGAGGGCAGCAACTCAGGGGCCAAGGTACTTGTTGGGAAAGGGATTGTAACGACAACTAATTTTCGATTTGCAACCGATAGAGGAAGCTCTACTTCTTCTGATTACAAATGGGGAACAACAGAATTTTCAGATATTAATGCCACTTACTTGGTGGTTTTGAAATGGGATTTTGCAACAAAAACATCGTCAATCTTTATAAATCCAGTACTTGGATCCACAACTGAACCAACAACTCCAGAATCATCGGATGTTACTTCAGCTACCGTTAGAGCTACGCTTACTGGCGTTAGATTTAGAGCCAATGGAACATCTTACGCTAAATTTAATGTAGGTGGTATTCGTGTTTCTACAACTTGGGCTGCAGCTGTGGGCATTTTAGCTCCTGCATTATCCAAACCAACTGTTAGTTCTGCTACAAATGTTTCCAATGTTGGTTTTACAGCCAATTGGACGGCAGTTGCAAATGCAGTGAGTTATGATGTAAGTGTTTACCAAGGCGTAAATCTAGTTAAAACTATAAATGTACCCGGACAAGCTTCTGCCAGTTTAGCAATAACTGGTCTTGCATCCAACACATCCTATAATTATAATGTAATAGCCAAGGGCGATGGCCTAAACTTTAGAGATTCTGACCCTTCAGTATCATCAGCCGATTTAACAACTTTGGGACTTTCTGCACCAGTAGTTGGAGATGCTTCTGCAATAACAGAAAATTCATTTACTGCCCATTGGACAGCGGTTGCCAATGCAGCAAGTTATGATTTAGAATTGTTTCTTGGAAATGGTTTGATCAGTACTACCAATGTGGATGCAGCTGCAATTAGCCATGATTTTACTGGACTCAGCATGGGAACTTCTTATTCCTACAAAGTGATTGCTAAAGGAACAATAGATTCAACTCCTTCGGCTTCGGCAGCTGCCACAACTACAGCTCTTGCAGTAAATTCTATCAATACTGACTTTGGAGATGGATCTTGGGGAGCTGCCATACCAACTCCAAGTACAAATTTACCCGCAAATGGAAGTTACCCTTCATGGTGGGCCAATGGATTTCAAATTAATAGCTGTGCATTGTACGGAAGTATCTTAACTGGACCAAAAGGTGAGACTCATAAAAATGTAATTCAGTTTGACAAAATGGCTTATAATTCAATGATTACTTTCCCAATAGTGAACAGTGTTGAACAAATCGAATTTCACGCTTATTCAGGATCAGACGCAAAATCAATTGCTTTGGAAGAGTGGGATGTAGCAACTTCAACTTGGATACCAGTAACAGGCTCACCATTTGCAGTCAATAAAATAGAAGCCATTTATACTGTTGCAATTTCCAGATCTGTTCCAACACAATTCAGACTTAGAAATGCCGTGACCAGCTCGATGAATGTATCACAAATCATAACCCGTACTACTGCACCAGTAGATCTTGCCGCTCCATTTGTAAATGCTGCAAAAAACCTTATTGCTGGTGGATTTACGGCCAGTTGGTCAACTGTAAATAATGCCACAGGCTACATTGTTTCGGTACTAAATTATGACAAAGCACTCAATAAAAACTTTACAGTATTAGGTCAGCCAACTGATACATACAATGTTGTAGGCTTGGACTCTGCAAATGTTTGTACCTATAAAGTAGCTGCTATTGGTGATGGAGTGCTTTACAACAACTCAGTATTATCGGGCGCTTCAGCAAGTTTTGTTCTTACATCAGGATTAACAGCATTAGAAAATCCAAGTGTGTCTAGTTTCGTGAATGTTATTGGTAAAACCATTGCAACTTCAGAAGTAGGCAATATAGAAGTTTACAACTTGCAAGGTGCTCAATTATTTAATGTTCAAAACGTTAGTACGTTGAAAACAAATTTGGTTAGTGGAATGTATATTGTTCGGTTTACCAATTCTTTGGGACAAAAGCTTACTAAGAAATTAATTATTCAATAAACAATCTTCAAGTTGGTCAAACTTTCCGAAAAGAAGTTTGACCAACTTTATTTTTAAATATCAAAAACAATCATCTTAAAAACAAATCATTATGAAAAAGATTACAATCCTTTTTGCAGTTTTGCTAATGGTAGGTATGGTAAGTAATGTTTCTGCTCAAACTGTACTTAGTACACCAACAGTGGGAACTGCAAGTCGACCAACACTAACTGGTTTTACAGCAAACTGGACAGCCGTAGCCAATGCCACAAGTTATGCAATAAATGTTTATGATGGTGCAAGTGCACTAGTAACAGGTTCACCTAAAACCGTGACCGGTGCAAGTTCAGCAACACTTGCAATTACAGGTATGCTATTACCAAACACAAGTTACACATATACAGTTACTGCAATTGGCGACGGTGTAACTTATTTGAGTTCTGCTGCATCTGCAAATTCAGCGTTATTAACTACAGCAACTTCAACTGGAACTTACACTTTACAATATGCAGAAGCTGATGTTGCAACATTGAATAATGATTTAATTGGAGGGGCAGCCGACATCTATGAACTAACAACATCAGGTGGTGCATATACATTTAATACTGGCTCAACAAACAATAACACTTTAACTAAGAATACAACGATTAGAGCGGCTGCTGGACTTGCAAACAGACCGGTTTTGAAACTTAATAGTGTTACTACTGGTGCTACAGCCTGTATTATTTACACTCTTACTCCAAATCTAACAATTAAATTAGATGGACTTGAGTTTAATGGAATAAATGCTGGTGGTACAGGTCAGCCTTTAGCATTTAGTGCTACTGCTGCAGCGATAAATACTAAACTCTATGTTACCAATTGTTATTTTCATGACATGCTTAATGTTCCCGGAAATGGAACAATCAGAATGGATGGAATTAATACCTCAGGGGTATTGGATATTCAAGGTAGTATTTTTAATAATTGTGGAGGTAGAGTGATATATCAAAACGCTGCTGCCAATACACCGAATAGTGTTACGCTTATTAATATCAAAAACTGTACCTTCAGTAACATCGTGGCTCTAACTTCCAGAGCAAATGTCGTATATAATAGTTTAGCTAATAATGGAACTCAAACTTATGATCATTGTACTTTTTATAATATTGCAACTTCCACTACAAGTCCAATTTACGTTAAAGCTTTAGGTGGAGCAGTTCTAATAAAGAATAGTCTTTTCAGTTCGGTTTTATTGACACAACCTTTGACATTCACCACTACAATTACGGATTGTTATGTTGGTGGATTGGCAACAGCTCCTGCTGGAACTAGTACAGCGATTACTGGCACAATTACTACGGTTCCAGCTTATACAGATGCCTCTTTAACAGATAATACAAAGATAAATTTTGCACTTACCAACAAAACTTCTTTTCTGGCAACAACTGATGGTTTAGTAGCAGGCAATACAATTTATTATTCAGCATTGCCAAAATTAGATTCTCCTGTATTAGGTACTGCAAGTAGTATTGGCACAAATGGATTTACTGCAAATTGGTCTACAGTTACAAATTCATCAGGCGGTTACAGTGTAAAAGTATATGAAGGAGGAGTAACATTGGTTAATACTACGCCTGTTATTGGTCAAACCTCTACTAGTGTAGCTATTACAGGCTTAAAAACAGGAACGACTTATAAATATACAGTTACAGCAGTAGGTGATGCTACAAATTATGATAATTCAAATCCATCAGATGCATCGGCAAGTTTTACAACTTTGGGACTAGCTGTACCAGTTGTAGGAACTGCAAGTGGTATTACCTCATCAAGTTTCACTGCCAATTGGACTCCAGTTGCAAATGCGATTAGTTATAATGTACTGACATATTTAACTTCAGTTCTGGTAAGTACAACCAATGTAAGTGGACAAGCATCAACAAACATTTCGATAACCGGACTTGCAATGGGAACAACTTATACTTATAAAGTTGTGGCTGTGGGGGATGGAGTTACTTATACAAATTCTGATGCCTCTTCGGCTTCTGCAATTGCAAAGACTTTAGCGGTAAGTGTAAGTTCTCTTAATCCAAACTTCAGCGATGGGACTTGGGGTTTAGTTACCGTTTCAACTCCTGCACTTGGGGCTTATCCAGTTTTTTCTGCTAATGGATGGGATTTGACTCATGCACAAGTAAAATTGAATCTAACAATTGGCATAAAAGGAGAGCCACATTCAAATGTAATCATGATGGATAAAACTTCAAACTCAGGAGTTTTGTTGACACCCGTTGTTACTAGTGCTGCAGAAATTGAAATTCATTCGGCTGCTTCAGTCACAAGACAATATCTGATTCAATCATCAATCGATGCTGGAGCTACTTGGCAAGCAGTAGGTCCTGGAAATTTAAATGGAGGTGTTGGTTCTGCTACAGCAGGTACATATTATAATAATAGTGCTGGTTTGGAACAAATTGACATTATTCCAACTGGAGGACTAACCAATGCTCAATATAAAATTACTGATCCAAGTAGTGGAGCGTTTACTTTTTATTCAATAATCTCGCGTACAACTGTTACATCAACTACAGCACTTGCTATTCCTACTGGCTCAATCGCAGCATCAAGTGCAAGTAGTACCGGTTTTACTGCAAATTGGACAAATACAGTGGCGAATGCTACTGGGTATAAAGTGAATGTTTATAGTAATAAAATGAAAACATTGGTTACAACTGCCACTGTTTCAAATTCGTCAGCACTTACATTAAATATTACAGGTTTACAAGCCGACTCAACTTATTTATATGGCGTTGTAGGTCTTGGTGACAACATCACTTATTCCGATGGTTATATTTTAATGGGAACTTCACCTGTAATTACCAATATGGCAGCTCCTGTTGCAAGTGCAGCTACTAACATTTCAACATCAGGTTTTACTGCCAATTGGGCATCAGTGAATAATGCAAGTAGTTATGATGTAAAAGTTTACGATTCAAATCTAAATCAGGTAGGTACAACAACAAATGTACTTACTGGAACTTTAAATTTACCAGTAACAGGTTTGAATTCTAATGCAAGCTATACTTATACCGTAACGGCAAAAGGTGATGCTGCATTACACTTCGATTCTGCACCTTCAGCTGCAATTGCAGTATCAACAACAATTACAAGTTTCAGTAGTTTAAAAGAAAATACGTATTTAACCACTATCAATAAAACAATTATTAGCCCAGAGCTTGGTTTATTACAAGTTTATAACCTGCAAGGCGCACAAGTTTTACAAGTTCAAAATACGAATAATGTAAATACTAACTTGGCTACAGGATTGTATGTTGCGCGTTTTACCAATAATCTAGGTAAACAAATCGTTCAGAAAATTACAATTAAGTAAATAGAACAGTTTTAATTTTGCTAATGATATGAACGTCAACCAAATTGGTTGACGTTCATAATCAGTTATAACACATAACATGAAAAACACACTTCTTACATTAGGATTAATCATTTTAAGCCTCACTTCTTTGATGGCAACAGATTACCATTTTCAGGAAGGATTTTCATTAACTTCACCAGTTGGTTGGGTGCGTCAATGTAGCGCCACAAGTTCAATAAATCATACTGGATTGTCATTTTCAGCGGCTAATGCTGCAAAGTTTGACCCTGCTGGTTCTGGACGTTACAACAAAAACCTGATCAGTCCACAAGTAATTGGCGCTGACACGCTTTCGTTCTATGTTTCAAAAAATGCAAATGCCACTTACATGACACTTTACGTTGGAAAAGTGATTGGAGCTGACACCACAGTAATTGGAACTTACAATGCCTATAGTTTCCCTTATAAAACTGCAATTCCTGGCTTTGCCAAAATTTCTATTCCAATTAAAGACTCAGTAAATACTTTTAAAATAATTCTCTATTCTACTATTTCTACAGATCCTAACCTAGTGAATGCTGGATGGTTTGTAGTGGATGATATTGAATTATCAAAATACAAAACTTCCATACCAGTAGTTCCACCAACATCTATTGCTAAAATATCGACTGATTTCGGTGATGGAACCTGGGGTGCAATTGCAACAACAGCTTTTTCTACAGGTACTTATCCATCTTCGACCATAAATGGATATAACCTTGTAAATGCTTTTTTATACTATGGGTCAATGGCTTGTCCGTCGGGCGAAACACATACCAACCGCATAGCAGTGGACAGAAATACGCAAGGTGGTGCAGTGGAATTTCCAACTTTAACAACAGTGGGCGAAGTGGAAATTCATGCCGTAACGGGTACAACAGCAATGAGTTTCAAGTTAGATGAGTGGGTGAATAGCGCATGGCAAACCATTGGCACATACAATACCATTAAAACGCCTGACAGTGTGTACATTATTCCATTGGCACGCAGCACGGAAACTAAACTACGAATTGCCAACAATACAGGCAGCGGATTGTATATTTACAAAATCGCAACCCGCACCTTGCAAGAAACGGTTGATTTGACATTGAGAAGTACCTCGCCAAGTGAAGCCGAAGTTTGCTATTCAAATTTGAAGAAAACCATAACACTCACTTTCAATAAAAATATAGAAATTGGGAGTGGCACTATTTTGCTCAATGGAGTTTCAGTTCCGCTTAGCAGTTGTTCTATTATTGGCAATATAGTTACTATTGCAGTGACACTTGAAACCACAGTTTCGGTCAATAAAAACTATAGTTTCACTATTACAGCGGGTACTTTTACGGAAGTTGGGAATGCTGCAAATCTATCAAAAGCCATTTCAATAAATTTTCAGACCTTGAAAGCTGTTGCCTATCCGAGCAATTACAATGCTCAATTGGATGTGGTTTATAAAAACGTGAACAGTACAAATTGTAGGATGGATATTTATTATCCAACTAATGTTACTGCGCCAGTTCCAGTAGTCATTAACATGCACGGAGGTGGCTGGGTAAGTGGATTCAAAGAAGACCAAGGTGGGTTTACACCTTACTTCGATAGAGGTTTTGCAGTTGCAAATGTTGAATATCGCATGAGAAACGAAATCCTCGCACCCGCAGCTGTGGAAGATGTGCGAGGAGCCATGCTTTACATCCTCAATCATGCAGCAGCACTGAATATTGACAAACGGAAAATTATTTTTCAGGGCGGTTCTGCAGGTGGTCATTTGGCTTTAACTGCTGGTTATTTGCAAAATAATAAAATGTACGACAATGACTGTGAGCCTTATGCCGATGAAATTAAAGTGATGGCAGTAATTGATAAATATGGGGCAGCACAGTTAAGCACTTTTGCTCCAGTTTATCCCGGTATGGTGACTTGGTTAGGAACTCATGCTTCCGACGTGGTGTTTGTAAACTCACTCTCACCGGTCGATTTAATTGATGCCAACACACCTTCAACTTACATTATTCATGGCGATGCAGACCCAACAATTCCTTATAGTCAGTCGGTTACATTGCAGACTGCGTTGGCAAATGCTGGTGTAAAAAATAAATTCACTACTGTGCCAGGTGGACTACATGGAGGTTTCTCATCAGCTTATGACACGCAAATGACCAATGAAGTGAACGTTTTTTTGACTGAAGTGCTTAATAATATGCCAACTGATTCCAAATCAATTGACGCGAATAATAAAATAAAAATAAGCATATCAGGAAGTCAAATTTCAATTGATTCACACGAAAGATCGAACACAACTGTTTTTGATTACATTGGAAATGAGATACTAAGTACGACAAACAATTCAATTCAACTATCTCAAAAAGGTTTGTTTATAAT
>JBAXAD010000110.1:0-11895 GCA_037142715.1 Paludibacter sp.
GGCTGAAATTACAGCAAATCCAGTGGTTTTGATAGTCACGGTACTTCCACTCACGGTAGCCACAGCAGTATTTGAACTTAAATAAGTAACTGCCAAACCCGAACTGGCTGTGGCATTGAGTGTATAAGTCACATCGCCATATCCTTTCAAAGAAATTTCTGGAAAAGTAATGGTTTGGGGCGTTTGCGCAAAGGTGGAAAGGGAAAGGAATAATAAAAAAAAGAGACCCCCAACCCCTAAAGGGGGGTTAAAGTTAGTTTTGTTATTTATTTCCTTTTCAGTATTTTTCATTTCAATTGATTTATAATTATCATTACTAATATTTCTTTCTCCCCTTTATGGGTAGGGGTTCACTTCTTTTATGACCCATACACCCCCGAAAGTGGCGGATTTACTTTATAATTTGCCGGAAGTGATTTAGAAATCCGATACGCATCAATATAAAGTCCGACGCTTGAAGCAGGAAAATTCACAAAAGTAGGAATATCCTTGAAAATGGGCGAAGTGGACAACAAACTGAAATCGAAATTTGCTTCGTCGGTAAACTTCATATTCATAGTATAATAGGTTTTATTGGATGCATCTAAAGTTCCATCAACCTTTACATACTGAGTTGCATTTCCAACCGCCACATTATTGGTTGCATTTGCCCCGGGGAAAGCCATAGCCAATGCAAAACCTTGTTTGCATTTGTAAGCAATGTTATTATCCACATCCTGATTCCAATGCACGCGATACAAATAGGCACGATTTATCTGATACGCCATATTGGAATAGGCCTTGTCGTTCAGTCCGAAATGGTCGAAATAAACGCCATCACCCTGCAACGAATTGTGCATGAGGTTATAACGAAGTGTGTTTCCACCGTTGGCATTGGAGTCGGTAAAACAATAAAACGCACCCATATCGTCGGAACATTTGGAAGTATGAGATACATCATTGTATTCAAAAAGATTGTTAGAGCCACCGTGCAAAACGCCTGCATGAGGGCAATCGTGAATGAGGTTGTGGTCGGCTTTTGCTCCAAAAAGTGCTATGTTTTTATAGGCCAAATTAATGGAGGCGGCATAAATATTATTCAAAACACCAAAGTTGTAAATGTGGCAATTCGTAACAAAATGATTGCAACTTGCAGAAGCGGAACCTGCTGCACCCACCAAAACGCCACTTGCGCCAGCATCGTAAATATTGGAACTCAACACACCACAATTTGTGCCACCATTTATCACCACCGCATCGTATTCAATATCGTGAATCAAGCAGCCATTAATCTGAACATTGTTGCAGTTGGTCAAATTAAATGCATTTCCCAAATTATCCATTATTTCAATGCCAATAAACTGGATATAATTAGCCGCATTCATACTAAACAATGGGCTTTTATTATCAGAAATACTTAAATTTGAAGTAGTTATGGCAGACGGAGCGTAATAATACATTTTCCCGTCCAATGCATCGATGCACCATTCGCCAGGTTGGTCTATTTCTTCCAATAAATTTACTACATAATATGGCTCATGTCCAGAACCCAAGGGCAAATGGTATTTATTGCCCAGCGTAACCGATGGTGTAATAGTCATTGTTTTGGCAGTGAGGTCAATGGCAGTAAGTTTCAGTGTAGTAATTTGCCAGTTGCATCTCCAGTAACCTTTAACGTAAACGCCATGCGAAAGTGCTGCCGCCCAAGCATCCTCGCGACCAGAAACCTTATTTGCATTGGCATCGTAAAGCTCAGATGTTGCAGTTTTGTATGTAAAAACACCCGAAACAGTTGAGCTTCCGCCTGTTACTACCGATTTTACTTCCATGTAATTTGGATAATCGTTCGGGAAGCGCGACAGCTCTTGACGCGCTCCATTCCAATAAACTCCGGGAAGATTACTGTACTGATAATACGCATTATTGACATCGTTAATCATATCGGGCATAATACCTGTAACAGCCATGGCGAGATTTGTTAACGTGCATTCCTGAATCTGACTGGCAGTAACTACAGGATTTAACCTTGTGGCCGAACCTGTATAGGCTGTCCATTTTGAAGGATTCACTGATTTTGCACCTGTAAATATCACATTCTCATTGGTATAAGCACGGTAAATAATGGGTTTCCCAGCTGTACCGGCATCGGAGTTTGTGAATGATACGGTGGCTGGCATTGAATACGTTCCAGCTCTAAACCAAATTGTTACGCCATTTGTGCTGCTTGTTTTTGCAGTATTGGCAGTAGTTTTTGCTTTGGTCAAAGTCAGAAATGGTTTTAAAATTGTTCCATCGCCCGTTACGTCGCTTCCAGTAGTGGCCACGTAGATATTCTTGTCGGTGGTTATGGTTGGTCCCCAGCCGATGTCGGTATCGCGGGCATTCACGGTGACTGATTGCAAAATAATTAAAAGAAATAAAATTCGTTTCATAAGCGTTTTAAATGATATACTTCTTGTTATTTTTATTGAATAAATTTTTCAAAATACCGTGCACCATTGGGAGTAATTACTTCCAAAACATAAACACCTTGTTGCATAGCTGGTGCTTTCAAAACTGTACTTCCTTCAGCAAGTAAAACTGAACTAATGAAAACTTCCGTACCATTTACCGAATAAATCTTCACAGTTGAATTTGTTGTATTTTTGCTTTGAATTGAAATGTGCAATGGTGCTGCATTTCTATTTGGTGAAGGATAAACTATAATTGAATGCTCAACTTCTTTATTTTCAATTAGTTGATTTGGGGTAATAATGGAATTGACATTTTGTAAAATCCTTGAACCATAAGGCTCAAGCGTGTAAGTTCCTGTGTACGAGCTGCCATAAACATCCTTGTAAAGCGATGAACCGAGATTGATGGACATTGGATAGTCGGTAGGATTTACATCAAAACGCATAGCTGTTGCAGGTGTAGTTTGATTGACGGTTACTTTCTGCAAAGTAATATTATCCAGCCAAACTTTGGCATTTTTATCGTGCAAAGTAAAATAAAGATATTGTCCAGAACCTGTGCCATTATCGTTGAAGGTAATCGGTATAGAATATTCTTTTCTGGTGGTACTAGTTGTGTATGTTTTAGGATTTGTACCTGTAGTATTGGTGAAATTAATACTCAATTTGGCTGTATTGGAATTTGAAATTGCCGAAAAATTCAACAAATATACATCGCCCTCATTAACAGTGCCCATCATTCTATAAAACCGTACGCTCGAAAGCATCACCGGAGAAGTATTGGCCGTGCTGAGGTCGAGCAGCGCGCATCCGCCATCCAAGCCCCCCGAACTTACCCAACTCCCGGGACTTGTAACATTCTCATAATCATAATACCAACCCGAAATGTTTGACGAAAAAGTGGAATTGGAAGCAAAAAGGTTGGTTTGTGGAGAACTGTAAGTAGCCGGATATTCAGCAAATCGGAACACGGCGTGAGGTTCAAATGTTTTTTTCCACTGATTTACGCCATACACCAAACGACGGGTTTTAACGTATCCGCTATCCACCACCGCAGCCACCATGGTATCCAACGCAAAAGGCTGGAAGTAATAATTACTGTCGCAAACCCCGAAATACTGCTTGTAATTATTAAACCCATACGTAAAAGTCATGGGAGTTTGACGGGTATTGCGCGAAGAATAAAAAATATTCTGAGTCAGCCTGTGCCCCTGATTGGTCATGGGCGGAACTGTATCTTTGGCGCGCCCCACGCTAAAACCGTTGTAGGGGTTGAACGTGATTTTAAAGGTCGAATTGTAAAAGGTATTTTTGGTAATGGTCTGATTGGCCGAAGTGGCTTCCATCGAAACCGTCAGCTTGTCGGGATGTGCCGTATTGAAAGCATCGCTGTTGTAAATGGTGTTTTCAGTTACCGTGTGATGATGATTGGATGCCAGCAAAATTCCATGCGTATTATAAAGTACATTTTTTCTAACTATATTATATTCAGTCAGTTGGTCATTGTAAATGCCGGGTCTGCGGTTGTACGAATCGCCTTCGTTTGTACCCAGCAAATAACCAATCCCATCATGTATATAGTTGTTTTCAATCAGGTTGTTGCCATATTTATTAATGCCCAATGACGGTACATAAGACCATGTGCCAAAGCTATAAATACCGCCACCGTCGAACATCCGCATATTGTAATTCCCAATTTTATTGTGCGAAATAGTATTCCCATATCCGTTATAATATACACCAATATACCCGCAACTATCTATGTCATTGTAAGATATCACGGCACTGGTACAATAGAGAGAAATGGCTGCTTTGTAGGCATTGTTGGTGATATCGCTCATACCCGGATTCAGGAAATTCCGTTTGATAGTATTGTTCGTAACGGTAATATTTAAGCTCGAATAAGTTGACCCTATCGAAACATTGTAAATATCTGTAAAACTGCTATTTGCAACACTGATATAATTGCTAGATGCTGCCCAAACGCCATACAAAGTATTGGAGAAAGCGCAGTTATCAATGTTGACATAATTTCCTGATGTGATGGAAACTGCTATACTGTCGGCATTCTGAAAGGCAAAGTTTTTGATATTTATGCCTGTAATTCCTGAACTAAGCAACATTCCGTATTTTGTGGCACTTGCCTGTACTTTTACCGAAGTTGGATTATAATTAGAATACAAATAAACTTTTTTGGCCACTTTGTCAAAAAACCATTCACCCTGCGTGGTCAATGTAGCAAGGTGATTTTGAATAGTATAACTATAGCCCACATTTATGGCAGCAGTGGTTGGATTGGTAGTAATAGTGTCCAGTTGGTGTTTAAGAACCTTTACCCCTTCAATTCGGTAGGGCTTGGTGTACATTACAACCGTGGCTCCCGTCCAATCCTGCGTGCTTACATTTAGTGTGGCATCCCTGAATTTATTAAAACCCCAACTCTCATCGTTGTACAAAAAACCATCTTTTGCAGCGGTTACATCAGGGAAACGACCAATTTGTTGCACTTTATCGTTGATGGTCACAAACCGAATATCGGTTAAAGTTCCAGTATAATTTGCCACCCAAATATTCGGATTGGAGGTAACAGTCCAACCAGTAAGTGTTACAGCAGAGTTTATCAGCGGTTTTGCGCCAGTGCCATAACTTGCAAAAATAATTGGTGATGTTGAAGTGCCTGATTTTGTAATGTTGAGCTGGTCGGTAAAGGTATCACCACATTTGAATAAAACAGAATCTTTCGACACAAATGTACTCATCATCGCGTTTACTTTGGCTATGGTTTTCCATGTTGCAGAAGTGGTTTTACCTGTGTATGTGTCGTTTCCAGCCGAAGAAACATAATAATTGGTGGCTGTCAGCGAAATACTGAAAACTGTAATAAGTAGAAGGAATAAGTATTTATTTATAGTCATTAGTTAGATTTCAAGAATGAGGTGTTTTTGATAATTAAAAGTCTGTTTGTCTGAGTATTGCCTAAAAACATAAAAGTAACAGAACATCAAAAAGAATTGATTTCCTAGAAAAGATACTATCTCACATCCCCTTTAGGGGCTTGGGGTCGATTATTTTGATGGATTCCAATCGTCAGTTCTAAAAGGCGATGCCGGAATTCCGTCTTTATTATACAAATTCACAGTCGGAAAATCAGCCCAACCGTAGCGAACTGCCACAGGTTGTGGAACGTTTTTGGACGAAACCACCACCGTATTTCCTTTGATTTTCGCTTCCGCAAAATAGAATTTCTTATCGGCACCCGCCATCACAAATCCTTTTAGCGTGTCACCCTTTTGAGTCAATCCATTACCTATATGATTAAATTCTAGAATAGCTTTGTCGCCATCAATTTTCATGTTTTTGTAAATTGGTCCGCAATATTCTATATTTCTGCCGTAAGCCAGATTCAGTGCAGCTTTCAAGGCACGTTCGCCAATCGGTTGTTTGTTTTTATAATGCACGTCCGTTTCGGCCACATCCATAGTGATAACCAATGCCGTTTTTGGAACTGTAAGACTGGCTTTTAGCTGCGCTTCCTGCACAATGGCAATACCACTTTTCTCGTTCGGGTCGGTTTGAGGTTTGCGGTTGGGAGTAATCTGGAAAATCAAAAACGGTAAATCAGCCCTTTGCCAATCCGAACGCCACAGTTTTATCATGGCTGGCAATAAGACAGAATATGTTTCGCCACGGTTCACATAAGCATTCGATTCGCCTTGATACCAAGCAATTCCTTTCACGGCGTACGGAATTATCGGAGCAATTTCGCCGTTGTAAATGGTGGTAGCTCCTTTAAACTCGCTAGGCAATACGGCTGGTTTGGGAGGCGCCGGCAGTTTGTTCAACTTGCAGGAATCAACCGATTTTTGCCATGCATCACGTATGGGTTTTAATTCCAGTTCCTTTTTGTCATATTCGGCTTTCATAGTTGCCAAATCCATGTTTTTATCTTTCAAGGGCAGCGCATTCATCGCATCCTGACTGAGCCACGATTCAATCACCGTTCCACCAAAAGCCACGTTGATAAAACCCACCGGAACGTTCAATTCCTTCTGCAATTTGCTCATGAACCAATAGCCCACTGCCGATATCATTTTGGTGTTTTTTGGCTCTGACAAAACCCATTTGGCAGTCACATTTTCCACCGGTTGCAGCTGAACATTGTGAGGCACATTGAAAATCCGCAACTGGTCGTTGGTGCTGGCTGCACTGGCTTCCTCGCCACCCGTGGAGCGCGACAACGCCCATTCCATATTGCTCTGGCCGCTGCAAATCCACACTTCGCCCACCAAAACGTTTTTAATGGTAATAGTATTTTTGGCAGTAATCTTCATTTCTTGCGGCTGACTGTTTTCTTTCAAAGGTTTCAGTTTCACCATCCATTTGCCGTTCTGTGTGGTTGTAGTTAAGGTTTGCCCTGCAAATTCAACGATCACATTTTCGCCTTCATCCGCCCAACCCCAAACGGGAATATCCGTATTTCGTTGTAGCACAATGTTATCGCTGAAAAGAGAGTTGAGTTTTACATTGGCAAATAAAGCAATAACACAAATACTAAAAACGGCAGTTAAAATAGTTTTCTTCATCTTATCAATCATTATTTATTTCATAATCAAACCAATCGTAGGCAGCGGACGAAGTAGACTCAACCCCATTCCCAGTTGCATACAAACCAAGCACCACGCCATTGTAACCTCCTGTTACTTCCGCACTCAAAAACTGAATGTTGAGTTTCCCCACGGTTTGAAACGGCTCATTATTTTGAGAATATTGGAACGAATAATTCTTTTTGTCGCCTTTAATTCGTAAACTTACCAAACCTGGTTTTAGAACAACTTCTCCAGCAGTATTTTTCAAATCGCCCAAGGTATAAAGCACCTTCAACAGTCGTTGATTTCCTTTCTTGTCTATAACAAACTGGTAATGAAAACGATTGGTCATTTCAATCAACATCCCGGCTTCTTCATTTTCGTTTTTTGGCGTAAAATCAATCAAAGTAGTAGCGTCAAAATCAAAATGTGCCTGACGACGACCCACAAATGTAGGTGATGCAATATCGAAAATGCTATATTTGCTCCCAAAAAGCATTAAAAATCCTTTATGCTGGCTGAGCGAGTAGTTTTTTGTGTCGGGATTGCGCAATGAAATCCACTCAAATCCGAGCTTGTCGGCATTAAAATCCTCGCGAACAACTTTTGCAGGAAATGGTTTCAACGGAAGCGTTTCCGCATTGTTCACCAATGAGTTAGTACCATTTGAATTTACCACCGGCCAACCGTCAACATCCCATTTCAGAGGTGCCAAACAGGTTTCACGTCCCAATACTTGTGGCGTACGAAAGGCCAGATGCACCATCCACCACGACCCATCATGCGCCTGAATCATATCAGCATGACCTGTGCCGTACAATTTTTCGTAAGCATAACGGTTTGAAAGAATTGGATTTTTCGGATTGGAGTCATAGGGTCCCCAAATATTTTTGCTGCGCGAAATGCAAACCATGTGACCGTATTGTGTTCCACCTTCGGCAGTTTGTAAGTAATAATAACCGTCCTTTTTGTACATGTGCGGCCCTTCCACATAACTGCCACCCGAACCTTTCCATATTATTTTTGGTTCGGTAAGACGCTTGCCTGTTTTAATATCAATTTCCGACTGATAAATGGCTCGTTCGGTATTAAAAGTCAATCCACGGTTACTCACAAAATAGACTTTACCATCTTCATCCCAAAACAAGGATGGGTCAATCCCACTCTGGTTCAAGATTATGGGTTCCGACCACGGCCCAGCTGGATTTGTAGCGGTGACGAAAAAATTAATTTTACTTGCCCCATTTACATTGGTCACTATCATGTAAAAAATACCATCGTGGTAACGCAAAGTGGGTGCATAAATGCCGTCGGATGGTGCTGTGTTCTGAAGTGGAAGTTGAGAGGGTCTATCCAGCACGTTCCCGATTTGTTGCCAGTGAATCAGGTCTTTACTGTGAAAAATGGGCACTCCGGGGAAATATTCAAACGAGCTATTCACCAAATAATAATCTTCACCCACACGACAAACGGAAGGGTCGGGCAGAAATCCAGGATTTACAGGGTTGTTGTAGGCTGAAAGCTGACTGAAATTTGAGAATAAAAGAAACAGGAAAAAACAGGAAAATTTATTCATAGTGAAATATTTAAGGTCAATATTAAATTTTTTATTCACATGAATAACTTCATTTCTGTGTCATCATAGTTCTATTCAACATGTTATGAACATTGATTCCTGCAAATAAAACCGCAAACAAACCGTGTGTATCATCGTCGTAAAATGGGCGATTGATATAATAATTCTCATCTTCCGAACACATCGTTCCCACACAAATATTATGTACTTTTCCGCTCGGCTCAATGTCCGTTTTCACTGCATTCCAACCCTTTACCACAATTGGCTCGTACTTTTTTGCATCCAACCAGCCATATGTCACACCACGTGCAATGGCCATGGTGAATATTGCCGTACCCGAAACTTCTTCAGGGGAGTCGCTCCTATCCAACACATTACGCCAAAATCCCTTGGCGGTTTGCAACTTAATCAGGCTCTCCACATGTTTGCGATAATGTTCGAGTATTGGTTTGTAATATTGATTGTTGCTGTCCAGATACATCAAAACTTCAGTTGTAGCCCATATTCCCCAACCATTGGCACGCGACCAATGCGGAAGCTTGGTGTGCTTTTCTTCGGAATAATTGGCGTGCATATACAAATTGGCCTCTTTATCCCAAACAAACTTATTGAAATTCAATACCATGAGTGCCGCATCATTGATAAAGAACTCCTTATCTTCCTTGGATTTAGCATATTGCGAGGCTTGCACCAAAAACGGAATACCCATAAACATATCGTCCACCCAAGTAGTGTATTTTTGTGGCGTGGTGCGGGTGTACATATTACTTCCCGGATAGCGAAGTTGTTCTGTACGAGCGTATTTAATCATCTCGTCAACAAACTGTTTGTATTCCGGCTCCAATGAGAAGTTGTTTTCTTTGCGAAGCTTATAAATAAATGGCAATGATGGTGCCAATGTAAAATCCAGCAACGGAACTTTGATAAAATAGTGATTGGCCGATTCAACTTCATTCAAGGTTTGCACCTGATATTCTACAAATGATTTCCCCTTCAGGTGATAATCGCAGAAATTTGTTGCCCACTGATTGTATTTTGGATTCCCCGAAGTTTCTGACAATTGCTGCATAGCCCACGCTACACCACCATTGTGGTAGTTCCATTGATAGGTCGTTCCCCATTCTTTGGGATTAATAACATTTCCAACAATTTCCACTTTGGGAATGGTCCATGTAACAAGTTGAGCGTTCAATCCTGGATACATCTGCCCGAATTCGATGGCTTTTTCAGGCATATTTACCTTGTCAATGTCATTTTCAAAAGGACCAATAACCAACCAGTTCGTCAATGTTGCTATTTTTGCGTCAACATCTTTCATTTTTTCGAGAGCAAATTTTGGATAATTAAATTCCTGATTCAACACAGCACCTTTGGTAGCAGGTGGATGCATAAAAAAACACCATTCCTTGTTGCCTGCCGTTTCCGATTTTACTAGCAATTTATTGATGCCTTTTTTCAAATTTAATTGGGTTTTGTACGACATTTCAATGCTACGTTCTTCATGTACCAAATGAACATTGCGTGTTCCTTTTTTCTCGTACACCAATTCGTTATTCAACCATATTTTACAGGCATCATTGTGTTCCAAATCAATGTCCATTTTCATATCTTTGGATGCTTCCAACAAGGTATATGCATAAGCTACAGCAGGTTTCTCGGTGGTAAATGTCCTACCGAAATTCACAAAATTCATGGAATTGAATACCTTTTCATTGGTAGTCAATTCAAGTCTGTAGCGAAACGGCGTTTCACGAATCAATTTATCGCCTATTAGTTTTACCACATCCAGTGGGTCTTGAACGCTAACCACGTTGTTGTCTTTGGCAAATAACGAAAGACTAACAATAGAGAAAAGCAACAATAACTTCTTCATAAGATAATAATTTATACGAATAATCTAAACTGTAAAATACTGAATGCAAATTAAATCAAAATTATAGTGTTGCATCCAATAAAATTGTTTCAAAACATCGTAAAATTGATACCTTTCGAGTCAAAAATGACAGCATGATCAAACATTATACGGAATTCAACAATTTAAGCATGAAAATTTGTTGAGTTATAGTTACGAACAACTTTTTCAAATTATGCGCATGAATGGTTTAGATAGTTGCAACAAATTTAATCAGTTGAACAATCAAAAAAACTAAAATAGTTGGTTGGACAATAATAATGAGTAATTTTGGGCCTGAAATAATTGCATGATAAAGCGAAGACAACGGCAGCCAAAATGAAGTCTGAGAACTTGGGTAAAAATCATAATAAAAAAGCAGCAAGGAATACAACGGATTGATATGTAGAGATAAAACGAATTAGGTTTACAACCCGTCATGAACACAAAAAAGCAATTCAGAAATGAGTTGCTTTTTTGTTTATTAGAAGTCATAAGTTTATTTAAAACGCAAAACGGACTTGCCTCAAATAAGGTAAGTCCGTTTCTCAATAATTAGTAAATGACTAAATAGTCAATCCATTTTAGTCTTCCAACAATATCTCCAAAATTGTGCAAGCTGCTTTAGTCACTGGGCTACCAGGGCCAAAAATTGCAGCTACACCAGCCTTGTAAAGATAATCATAATCTTGCGCCGGAATTACTCCACCTGCAATAACGATGATATCTTCGCGTCCCAATGCTTTCAATTCGGCAATAACCTGCGGAATCAAAGTTTTGTGACCAGCTGCCAATGATGAAACGCCCAATACATGCACGTCATTTTCAACGGCTTGTTTGGCAGCTTCAGCAGGCGTTTGGAACAATGGTCCCATATCCACATCGAAACCACAATCGGCATAACCGGTGGCTACTACTTTTGCACCACGATCGTGGCCATCCTGACCCATTTTGGCAATCATGATACGAGGGCGACGACCTTCTTTTTGGGCAAATTTCTCTGTCAACTCGCAAGCTTTCTGGAAATTCACATCGTTTTTAGTTTCTGATGAATACACGCCTGATATTGTTCTAATGGTTGCTTTATAACGACCTGCAACTGCTTCGCAGGCATCGGATATTTCTCCCAATGAAGCACGCAAACGAGCTGCTTCAACTGCCAATTCCAACAAGTTACCTTCGCCAGTTTTGGCACATTCGGTAATCGCTGTCAAGGCAATTTGCACTTCGGCTTCGTTACGGTTGGCACGCAATTGTTTCAAACGCTCAATTTGTTGAATACGAACTGCTGTGTTATCCACTTCCAAAATATCAATCGGTGCTTCTTTTTCCAAACGATATTGGTTAACACCTACAATGATTTGATTTCCTGAATCGATGCGTGCCTGAGTACGAGCCGATGCTTCTTCA
>JBAXAD010000111.1:0-11832 GCA_037142715.1 Paludibacter sp.
CAACGACCCCGAGATTACAAATCACGTGCTCTGGCCAACTGAGCTAAAGAGGCAAGTGGGTAAGCACCCTACATCGCACCGCTACAACCATCTACCCTTGCTGCGATCAAGCCCTGGGGGAATTCAATAGGAGCTGGTCGTGTAGGACTTACCCGACGACAAAAGTAGTACTTTAAGGCTTATGAACAAAACTTTTTGAAGAAGTTTTTTCTCAAAAAGCCATACAGCATTCATTTTCAGAAAGCTATTGACAAAACTTTTTTTCAAAATTAAAAAACCGAGCCATAAATGACCCGGTTTATAGCATGAATTGCAAATATTATGGCAGATAAAAGCTAAAATTCATACCAATTACTTCAGTTATTTTGTAGATATAGTCTGTGTAAATTCGATATTGTCGATACAAACATATTTTGGAGTATTAACTCCCCAAGCACCTTTGTCGCTCGAATCAAAAGTAAAGGTTACTAAATCGACCTGACCAAGAGAACTTACATCTACTTTTTTCCATGTTTTAAGTATTTCACTTTTTCCAGCGCGGAAATCTGCTAGATAAACATCTATACTTGATCTAAGTGCATTCGCTTTATAACCTTTTATGGACAATTTAAACCAATCACCTGTTGAAAAAATCTTGCTAACTCCAGGGGTTCCTTTTTTCATGTCCCAATAAGCATAAGTTGAATTGTTAATCATTATACTTTTAATATTAAAATTACCGTAAGTATTTGCAGGACAAATAAAAGCAGCAGAATCATAAGCCAACGCAAATTTCGAAGAACTCAAAGCGCCTGTACCAGCAATAACACTATATTGATTTCCGTAACCAGTTGTCAGTGTGTCTTTATTTGATGAACAAGCAAAACCTGACCATGATGCCCAACCATCTCCGACAAAATAGCTATTATTAAATTTCGAATTACTTGAAACAAATTCACCTGATAAATCTGAACCATTCCAAATGCCATTTGAATTTAATGTAACACCTTCAAAATCGACTAAAGTTGTAGGAGTTACTGTGTCAGGAGTTTGAATTACAATTTCAGAATCTGGTTTACAAGATACTAATACCAAAGCCAATGTAATGGCCACTAAAAACAAGTTACTTTTTTTCATTTTTCATTTTTTTATTATTGATAATTAAATAGATGCAAAACAGATAATACACAAAAATGTGTACCGCTTTCGGGCATGTTAATTGAATAACAATAATAAAAACGAAGAATATGCACGCACGGATGAGTCCAAACTCTTTTTGCTATTAGTCCCGAAAGCAAAAATAAAATTTGAAAATGGCAGGTCTTCTGACTTACTCCCGTTTCTGAACGCCTTCCCGAATAATCAGTGGCAAAAGTGTTGTTCAAAACGTTTAAATTAATTGGGTCGTCAACTATTCATTGTCAACTGTCAATTAATTTCGGAGCTTACAGCAGCGGGTACTGTTCCGGAATTTGACCGGATTCCCTCTTATCGAAATCAATGAATATGGTTTCGATACCAAAATCGACTGCAAAAGTAGACAAAAATATTTGATATGAAAATTTCTTCTGAAGTTTTTTATCAACACTTTGGAGAAATAATTGTAAATTTGTGCCTCAAATCTGTGAATATGAATGTGGAAACTCAACAATTTATTTCTGAAAATATTGATAAAGATATTCATCAACTGGCACTTCAATCAAAACGGTTTCCGATGGTAGATTTACCCTTGGCAATTAGACAAATCAATGGAAAACAAAAGATTCGGTATAAAGTTCCTAGTTTCTATAACAACGAAAACATACTATATCCAGTACAACTTTCACTCGAACAATCCTCTTCAGAAACCACTGCTACTTATAAGTCAACACTGTGCGAAGGCAATGTGCTCGTTGATCTAACTGGTGGGTTCGGCGTAGATTGTTTTTTTATGGCATCTCATTTTCAAGAAGTTGAATATGTTGAGCGACAAACAGAACTTTGTGAACTTGCAAGACATAATTTTCAGGTTATGGGTGGAAATCATATCACGGTAATCAACGAACAAACTGAGAAATTCCTTTACGAAATGCAGCAAGTTGATTGGATTTTTATTGACCCAGCCAGACGAAGTACAAGTGGTAAAAAAGTAGTTTTACTTTCTGATTGCGAACCTGATGTGTCAGCTTTATCAAGTCTTTTGCTTGAAAAATCATCTAAAGTAATGATTAAATTATCACCCATGATGGACATTTCTGCTGCTTTAAGTGAACTACCCAATACCTCAGAAATTCATATTATCAGCGTTGAAAATGAATGCAAGGAAATACTATTTATTCTTAGCAAAATTATCCAAAATGACTTGAAAGTGAAAACTATCAACTTTGGAAAAAAGAAGCAAAACCAAATATTCGAATTTGAATTAAAACAGGAAGCAACTGAAAATTCAATAATCAGTTGCGAATTGGGGAAGTATTTATACGAACCAAATGCAGCTGTGATGAAAAGTGGAGCATTCAAACTTATTGGAAACAGATTTAATTTACTTAAACTACACATCAACACACATTTATATACTTCAAATGAATTTGAGATTGATTTTCCGGGAAGAATATTTGAAGTAAAAAGTGTCTGGGGAAACGGAAAAAATGAATGGAAAAATGAAGCAAAACGATTGCCAAAAGCCAATATTAGCACCCGTAATTACCCAATTGGAGTTGATGATTTGCGTAAGAAACTTAAAATTTCAGATGGTGGAGATAACTATCTTTTTGCCTGCACATTGGCCAATGAACAAAAAGTAATGATTGAGTGCAAAAAAAGAGATATTGAAACTTCAATTTAGTTTCAATATCTCTTTTTAAGTTATAATTTTTGTTTTATAAAATACAGATTGAGTATTACAATAACTTCAACTGAACCCGTTTACGTGAAGCATCTACCTCAATAATTCTAACCCTAACATGCTGATGAACCGAAACAACTTCGGCAGGATTGCTAATATATCGATCTGCCATATTTGAAACATGTACAAGTCCGTTCTCCTTTATGCCAATGTCAACAAATGCTCCAAAATTAGTGATATTGGTAACAATCCCGGGCAATTCCATGCCCGTTCGCAGGTCAGAAATTGATTTTACATTGGCATCAAATTCAAAAACCTGAATCGTATTTCGTGGGTCACGACCGGGCTTTTCAAGCTCCTGGATAATATCTTTTAAGGTTGGCAATCCAACATTAGAAGTTATATATTTCTGTAAATCAACACTTTTACTAATATCTTTATTTTGAATCAACTCTTTAACCGCTAATTTTAAATCCTTCGCCATTGATTCAACAATGCCATAACTTTCGGGGTGAACAGCTGAATTATCAAGTAAATTTTCACTATCAGGAATTCTGAGGAACCCAGCACACTGTTCATAAGTTTTTGCACCCATTTTGGGCACTTTCATCAACTGTTTACGGTTTTTGAATGCCCCATTTTCAGTTCGGTAGTCCACAATGTTTTGTGCCAACTGTGGACCAAGTCCAGAAACGTAGGTCAATAAATGCTTGCTGGCAGTATTCAAATTTACACCCACTTTATTTACGGCATTTTCAACAGTTAGATCCAATGCTTTTTTTAATTGCGACTGATCTACATCGTGTTGATATTGACCAACTCCAATGGATTTTGGGTCGATTTTTACTAATTCTGCCAATGGGTCCATCAACCTACGACCAATAGAAACTGAGCCACGCACCGTCACATCATATTCTGGAAACTCATCACGGGCAATTTTGGAAGCCGAATAAATAGAAGCTCCATTTTCGCTCACCACAAAAACCTGTACTTCACGGTCAAATCGAGTATTTTGAATAAACTGTTCCGTTTCACGACTAGCCGTTCCATTTCCAATGGCAATTGCTTCTATATTATAGGCTTCCACCATTTTTTGCACTTTTCGCATGGCTTGCTGAGTTTCATTTTGTGGTGCATGTGGATAAATAGTTTCGTTGTGCAGCAAATTTCCTTGCGCATCCAAACACACTAGCTTACAGCCACTTCTAAAACCTGGGTCAATTCCCAAAACTCGTTTTTGTCCCAATGGTGGTGCAAGTAATAATTGTCGTAGATTTTCGGCAAAAACCCGAATGGCCTCAGTATCAGCTTTGGCTTTACTTTCAGACGCAAATTCGGTTTCTATACTTGGTTTCAACAGGCGCTTATATGCATCTGCAACAGCTTGAGCAACTTGCTCTGCAGATTGCGTTTTTCCTTTTACAAAAATCCGTTCCAAACGTTCATAACAATGATCATCTTCTGGACTGATATTTACACGTAAAAAACCCTCTGATTCTGCCCTGCGCATTGCCAATAAGCGGTGCGAAGAACAGCGCGCCAACTTTTCGCTCATTTCAAAATAATCGCGGTATTTTTGCGCTTCTTCCTCTTTTCCTTTTATCAACTTTGATGAAATAATTGCTTCACGAGCAAATATATTCCGAATGGCATTTCTTGCCGCCTCGCTTTCATTCACCCATTCTGCAATAATATCACGTGCGCCCTTTAATGCATCTTCTGCATCAATCACATCACCCTTTACAAATGGTTGTGCCAATTGTTCAACATTATTGGCTTCTTGCTTCATCAATATTTTTGCCAATGGTTCCAATCCTTTTTCACGAGCAATTTCTGCCCGAGTGCGTCGTTTTGGTTTAAATGGCAAATAAATATCTTCCAGTTCGGTAATATTCCAACAATTATCAATTCTTGATTTTAGTTCATGAGTCAATTTATCTTGCTCCTCAATTGATTTCAAAACAGCCAACTTTCGTTTTGCCAACTCACATAGTTTATCGTAATAATCCTTTGTATCAGCCAATTGAACTTCATCCATTCCATCTGTCATTTCTTTACGATAACGACTTATAAAAGGAATTGTGGCACCTTCGTTGAATAATTGTATGGCGTTACGAACTTGTTTTTCAGAAAGTTGTAATGCGGAAGAAATGAGTGAAATAAATTTGGATGGAATGGAATTATTTTCTGTTGACATTAAATATAAAGTTAACCCACAAAAATTATGTGAGAATATTGTTTGAAAAGTTTTGAGTTACATTAAAAAAACTGCGTCTTAACTCCCCTTTAGGGGTTGGGGGTGATTTTTTAGTGAAGAATTTTAAATATCAGCTCTTTCATTAAATCTCCTTCATCGGTACTCGGATTATCAATTCCTTTGTAACGAGCATCGGTTTCGCGAATATAAGTGATAATATTCATAGTTTTCCAAGCACCAAATACTTGGGATGCTTTTTGGAAATCTTTTACAAAATAAGGATTTATCTTCAATTCGGAGGCAGCTGGACCTTGACTTTTATCAGGCAAATAATGGAAAATCATTAAATCACTAAAAAACTTGAATAATTGCGAGAGTACCAGAACCAAAGGATTGGCTTTCTTATTTTCGGCAAAATATCGAATTATCCGATTGGCTTTCAGCACATCACGGTTAATTAGTGCAGCTTGCAATTCAAAAACATTGAAATCTTTACTTATGCCAATATTTTTCTCAATCAAATCGGGTGTGATACTCGACATATTGGCCGGTTTGGTAATGACCAATTTTTCAAGCTCATGCGCTATTTTACTCAAATCAGTACCCAAGTACTCAGAAAGCATCGCAACTGCCTTATCCTCAATGGCTACATTTTTCGATTTGGCATATTTTGTTATCCAAGGGCCAATTTCATAATCACGTAACTTGCTCGATTCGTAGATTACAGCTATTTTACCTAAATCAACATACCATTTTTTGCGCTTATCTGGAGTACCATATTTATAGCAAAATACCAAAATCGTGGAATTTTGTGGATTTTTGAAATAATGAACCAAATCGTCCCAGTTTTTAATCAACTGCGCTTCCTTTACAATTAGAACTTGTTGCTGTCCCATCATTGGATAGCGTTTGGCAGCATTTATTACCGTGCTGATTTCCACATCTTTTCCATATAATATTGTTTGGTCAAACTCTTTTTCAGCCTCACCCAAAACATTATTTTGAATAAAATCTGATATTAAATCAATATAATAAGGTTCTTCGCCCATGAGAAAATATACGGGGCTATAAACTTTTTTTCGTAAATCGGTAAAAATTTGTTCAAATGAAATTGAATCTTGCTTTGCCATTGTATTGTCAAATCTATAAACTAATTATTCAAACCTTAAGTGTTTGATTGTCTTACTATTATTCATTAATGAAGTAAGTGACTTAACTCCAATTTTTAAGTGTTCTTGCACGAAATTAGCCGTCACTTTCTTATCACTTTCGGATGTTTTAATGCCATCTTCGTGCAATGGCATATCAGATATTAACAATAATGCCCCAATTGGAATACTATTCGAAAATCCAGCTGAAAAAAGTGTGGCAGTTTCCATGTCAATTGCCAAAGCTCGGGTAGCGCGTAGGTATTCTTTAAATTTATCGTCATGCTCCCAAACCCTACGATTGGTGGTATAAACAGTTCCGGTCCAATAATCTTTACCAAGGTCGCGAATGTTGGACGAAACGGCACGCTGTAGGCTAAATGCAGGCAAAGCGGGTATTTCGGGCGGAAAGTAATCGTTGGAAGTACCTTCACCACGAATAGCAGCACTTGGTAATATATAATCACCCATCTTATTTTTATCTTTCAAACCTCCACATTTACCCAAAAACAATACGGCATGAGGGTGAATGGCTGATAAAATATCCATAATAATGGCTGCATTGGGACTTCCCATGCCAAAATTAATGATTGTAATACCGTTTGCTGAAGCATTTGGCATATTTCCATCACGACCTAAAACTTCCACATTGTTCCATTCGGCAAATAATTCTACATAGTTATTAAAGTTGGTAAGTAGAATATAATCAGTGAATTGATCCAATGGTCGTTTTGTATATCTAGGTAGCCAATTCTCTACAATCTCTTTTTTTGTTTTCATATTTTGATATTAAGAATTTGTTTGTAACTTCGCAATTATTTTGAGATCCTAAAAATGGCTCAATAAAAAAGTGGAAACAAAAATACAAAAAAATGTGGCAACTTAATCTACCATCGTATAATTTCAGAATAAAAAAACAAAATGACAAACTTCAAATATTCGATTCACAGCGAAAACGATATGTGGCACTCACTCCCGAAGAGTGGGTTCGTCAACATTTTATACGGTTTTTGATTGAAGAAAAAGGTTATCCTGCGGCCTATTTGGCTATTGAAAAACAATTGAATTTGAATGGAATGAAAAAACGATGTGATGCTATTTTGTATAATGAATTTGCATTACCCACACTAATTATAGAGTTTAAAGCGCCCAATATTCCAATTTCACAAGCCACTTTTGATCAAGTAGCTGTTTATAATGCCAAATTGAAAGTAGATTATTTTATGATTAGCAATGGAATTGAACATTTTTGCTGCAGAGTAGATACTGAAAATACACGATATGAGTATTTACTGGAAATTCCCGAATACTCTTACTTTTTGAAATGAAACAGTCAAATTGGTTCAAAACAATTGAATATCAATTAATTATATAATAGCGAGTCATTTCTAAACTAACAAACATGTTTTTAAACATGAAATTCAAACAAGTTAATATTTAATTTACATAATATGGTGTATAATAGCACACTACAATATAATTAAAGCCTATAAATAAGTTAAATTTTGCCTCAATTCATTTATTTAACACCAAAGATGCGATTTATATGTTTTAAAACATGTAATTTTGCACCGTCAATTAGAAATAAATATCTATGAGACACAAATCTAATACAAAGAATGCCCTGTAAAAAATCACGTGGGGAATTCTTTGTTTTTTTTTGTATAGTTAATAAGATTGTAAAATTTAATTTTTAAAAGGTTATGAAAAAGATTATTGTATTAGTAATGGTTGCTTTTGCAGCTAACGTATTTGCTGCTAATCCTAGCGAATACAGCGTATTCTCAAAATTAAACAATAAAGCTACATTTAAAAGCTTAGTAATATATTTGAATGCAGATCAAGAACAAGTTGATTTTCTTGAGCATGTATTAAAAGTTACTGAGGAAGAAATGAAGTCTGCTGGAGATAATGAGAATATGGCAGAAAATGTATTGAATTATAATTTACGCAATAGTAAGTGTATTTTATCAGAAGAACAATACAAAAAGTATTTGGTATTTGTGAATTTATCATTTAATAATAAATCTACCGATTTCTTATTGAGCAATGTATTAATTTCAGCAAATAACAAATAAGTCTATAAATGTAACTGAGGATACTTGAATTGAAGTATCCTCAGTTTTTTTATGTGCGTTTGCGATTAGTATTGAAAATTACTTTTTCGTTTTTCAGCTCTCGCAATGCATCTGTAGCTATCCAACGTGCCGATTTAGTTTCTTGATTCATAATGCGTTCAGCAGTTTCAATTACTTTTAAACGTAAAATTTCGTTTCGCTTTCCTATTTGCCGCAAAGCCCAATTCACTGCTTTACGTACAAAATTTCGTTCGTCCCAAGCTTCTCGTTCAATTAAGTCAAAAAATGGATAAAATGACTCATTTGTAGCTTTCTTATTATGTAATGCCACCTGGCACATCAACACAAAAGCAGCTCGCTTTACAAATTCTGCTTTGTTATTTGAATAATCATCAATCTTGGGATAAACAAAAGGCGTGCGAACAAACAAATTGCAGGTTTGATCGCAAATATCCCACGAATCAAAATCATGAACCCAATCATCAAATTGCTTTTCTGAAACTTCCTTGACATTTTCAATCATAGTTGCCAATAACCGAGCTTCATGAATTTCGGTAGCCCAAAGTTGTAATGCCAATTCATGGCTTTTTCCAATTCTTTTTGCTAACTGCCTCAATATCGGTATTTTTATACCGATAGCTTTACTGTCTTTTATTCCAAAATGAGCCAGCTTGGCAAAATGTTCTGGTGATGAAAGTGACTTTAATTCATCAATAATTTCGGTTATACCCATTTATATTTTTTTGATGAAAGATTCTTCTATCGTTCCATAGCCCCAATAATATCTGAAATTGAAGAGTAACGATGTCTCTCCAAATAATCATTAATTCCTTCAATCACTTTGATGGTAACGGTGGGGTCAATAAAGTTTGCAGTTCCAACTTGTATGGCCGAAGCACCTGCCAAAATAAATTCGATGGCATCGGTTGGGTTCATAATTCCGCCCATACCTACCACAGGGATTTTAACAGCTTGAGCCACTTGCCAAACCATTCGAAGTGCAATTGGTTTAACAGCTGGACCGGAAAGTCCACCAGTAATGGTTGATAAAACAGGCTTCCGAGTCTCTGAATTTATGGCCATTCCCAGCAAAGTATTTATTAGCGACACAGAATCGGCTCCTTCGGCTTCAACAGCCAATGCTATCTCCGAAATGTCGGTTACATTTGGCGAAAGCTTCACCATTAAGTCGTTTTTGTAGACTCTTCGCACTTCTTTAACTACTTGAGCTGCAGACAAACAGCTTGTTCCGAAAGCCATTCCACCTTCTTTTACGTTGGGGCAAGAAATGTTTAATTCAAGGCCTGGAATCTTTTCCAGCTCATTTAACCTTTCTGCACCTTCAATATAGTCTTCGATGGTAGAACCTGACAAATTCACAAGTATATTTGTATCGATGTTCTTTACAGTTGGATAAATATGATTAATGAAATACTCAATACCCTTATTCTGCAGTCCCACAGCGTTTAACATGCCTGAAGGAGTCTCTGCCATGCGTGGATATGGGTTGCCTTGACGGTCGCGAAGTGTAGTTCCCTTCACAATTATACCACCAATTCGCGATATGTCCATGAAGTCTGAATACTCTGTCCCATAACCAAATGTCCCTGATGCCGTCATCACCGGATTTTTCAGTTGTAAAGTCCCAACTTTGATATTTAGATTTGCCATTTCAACTTTGTAATATTAAATACTGGTCCTTCAGTACACACGCATAAATGTCCATCAACTGTATCGGTTACGCAACACAAACAAACTCCAAAACCACATGCCATTGTATTTTCCAGAGAAACCTCGCAATTTGTCTTTGTTTTAAGGGCATAAGACGCTACAGCCTTCATCATAGGAGTTGGTCCACAAGTATAAATTAAATCGAATTTTGAAGCTTCTAGAAGCGAATGCTGGGTAACATAACCTCGTTCACCATGTGAACCATCTTCAGTAGTTGTGTAAACGGTTCCGAAGCGCTCAAATTCACTCATCTGCAATAAATCAGCTTTAGAACGCGCACCAAGTAGAAAATTAACTTTAATTCCTTTGCTTTTCAAGTAATCTCCTAAGTAAAGTAAAGGTGCTACACCGACACCACCGCCTATCAACAATACCTTAGCATCCTTATTTGAAGGTATGCTAAAGGAGTTTCCTAGCGGAAGTAACAAATTGACTGTTTCACCGGATTGGAGGGCAGCAAGACGCTTAGTACCTTCTCCAACCACCTGAATCAAGAGCCACAACTCATTTTTTTGATAGTCGACATAATTAATAGAGATGGCACGGCGTAAAAAGACTTCGGAACTTCCGTCAACTCGTACTTCTGCAAATTGACCTGGAAGCATTTCGGGAAGTTTTTCGGGAGAAGTGAGAATAAGTAATGCGTATTGATTGCTCAACTTTACATTTTCCTTGATAATTAAATCAAGCATGAATTTCTTCATTGAATATATTATATTGTATATCAATTAAATAAATAATCTGATATAGATAATAAAAAAAGATTGATTTCGAGTGCAAATTTACAAAATTATCTCGGAAATACAAGTCTTAATAATGCGGTTCGATTGAAATTAAAAAGGGGAAAATTGAAGAAATGATATTAGTCTAATTTCCAATATTCAACTTCATTTATCAAAGAACTTTGACCCAAAATTATCGAGTTAAAATTAAGTCCGTTCTTTATGTTTGTCAAAATACCTACTTTGTTTCAAATTCTTGAAATGTATTATCTGTATAATAGACAATAATTTTACGAACCGATTTTGAAGGGGATTCAATAATGGCTTTATAGTTTTGAAGTGGCTCGGGAGTGAGTTGAATTGGATTTTCTTGAAATAGTGGATTATTTTGCTGGATGGTTGCAGATTGCACATTCGATTTTTGAGCATAATTTTGGTCTGAACTACTTGATTTTGAAGTTGTTTCATCAATATTTTCAAACAGTGAAGGCATCTGAGGTTGCTTTTCTGTGCGATACATCGAACCTAAGTCCATTAAAAGCCAATCTGAGCTAATGGTTTGGAAGTATTTTAGAATTTTGGTGAGTACATCCAAACTTGGATTATTCCGTCCATTCAATATATGTGATAGAGTAGAACCCTGAATGCCTATAGTAGCTGCAAATTGAGCAGAGTTCATTTGCTCTTTCTCCATTATTTTTTCAATTTTCTCTTTTATGTCCATAACACACGGTATTTTTGTGAAATATAGAATTGTATATTGCAATACAAAGATATGTGAAATATATTACATTTGCAAATCGATTACAAATGTAATATACGACATTTGTAACATCACTTTTGTGATACCCGCTATAATATCACATTATTGATAAAATTCATTTAAATAACTGATTATAAATAGAATAGCTTTATATAATTCAAATGGCAGACAGTGTATTAATTATTTATATATTATATTATATATATTCTGAATATCAAGTAATTATATCACATTAATCGCTATAAATATGATATGATAGCACTATAATTACAACTGTAAACATTATATTAAAGCTTATAATCACTATATTAATTTATTATTATGATATAAAGATACTTATATACTAAATCTAGTGGTTTTTCGATGCATTATTATCATTGTATTACAAAT
>JBAXAD010000112.1:0-11705 GCA_037142715.1 Paludibacter sp.
AGCATATTTACCCGGACACTTGAATCGTTGATGATTTGAATATTGTCAACTGTGCCGACTGTAATGCCCGAAAAGCGAACATTGTTGCCTATCTGCAAGCCACTTACATTATTGAAAGTGGAAGTGAGCCGAAATACTGGATTGAACAACTGTTTTTGTTTTCCAATGATAAATATTGCCAATACAAAGAGGGTTAAACCTCCTGCTACGAATAATCCCAAGCGGAATTTGAATTTTTGTGTATGCGTTTCCATGTTGTTTAATGAGTTAATGAGTTAATGAGTTAATATGCTAATTTGATAATGAGATAATATGCTAATGGGCTAATTAGGTAATAAGATAATTTGGTAATGAAATAATATGCTAATGGGTTAATAAGATAATGTGGTAATTGGAGAATATGAAGGATAACAATTAATTAACCCATTATCATATTAGCAAATTATCCCATTAAACACCTATTTAAAGAATGACTTAATCAATGAATCCTTTGAATTTTCAAAATCCTTCAGACTTCCTTCCATGTAAATTTCGCCATCTTGCAGCATCACAATTCGGTCGGCAGTAGCACGCACGCATTCAATATCGTGGGTGATAATGATGGATGAGGTTTTGTATTTCTTCTTCACATCGTTTATCAATGTGCTAATTTCATCCGATGTTACAGGGTCAAGTCCGGTGGTGGGTTCGTCGTAAAGCATGATAAGTGGGTCTACAACAATGGTGCGCGCCAAACTGATACGTTTACGCATTCCGCCCGAAAGTTGCGATGGCATTTTATTCAAAGCATCTGCCAATCCTACATTTTCCAAGGCTTCAATAATTTTCGCATCCACCTCCTTTTGAGAAAGATCTCTTTTTATTCTATGCAATGAAAATTCAAGGTTTTGCTTCACCGTCATCGAATCGTACAAAGCACCACTCTGAAAAAGGAAACCTATCTTCTTTCGCAAAACGCCCATTTCACTGCTGTTTAGTTCGTTCACATTCTCACCAAACACGTTGATGGAGCCATTTCCGGCATTCAATAAGCGCACGATGCATTTGATCAAAACTGATTTGCCCGAACCCGATTTGCCCAGCACCACCAAGTTTTCGCCATTGAACAATTGCAGCGAAACATCTTTCAGCACCTTCTGACTGCCAAACGAAATTTGAAGATGTTTGATGTCTATAATCGGTTCACCTTTATTTAATTCAGTCAAAGTATCCTTTATTTCTGAAGTTTGATTTGTATTCATTCTTTCATTTTTTAATTTTTCTATTATCGAATTAGCCAATTCTTACATTAACCAATCATATCCGTTATTTGCACTGCCACCACATCCACAATCAGCAGCAGCAGCGATGCCACCACCACGGCCGAATTTGCAGCAATACCTACGCTTTCGGTGCCTCGTCCGGCGTTGTATCCTTTGTAGCATCCCACCAATCCGATAACTGATCCAAAGAAAAATGATTTTACAATGGCTGGCAACAGGTCAATGAAACCGACGTGGCTAAATGCCTGTGCAAAAAACAACGAAAACGTAACATCACCCTTTAAGTTGGCACCAGCCCAGCTACCCAATATGCCCAAACCGTCGGCGTATAATATCAACAGTGGAATCATCAAAGTGGCAGCCCAAACGCGTGTGACCACCAAAAACTTCATGGGATTGGTGGACGACACTTCCATGGCCTCAATTTGCTCCGTCACTTTCATGGAACCCAATTCAGCACCCATGCTCGAGGCTATTTTTCCAGCACAAATTAATCCTGTTATTACTGGTCCCATTTCTCGAATAAGCGATACTGCCACCATTCCGGGCAACATACTTTCTGCACCAAAATTGATAAGCGTTGGGCGCGACTGTATGGTAAGCACCAAACCCATAATGGTTCCGGTAACAGAAACAAGCGGTAATGATTTATAACCTATCTGAAAACATTGATTGAAAAACTCTTTGAATTCATGGTTTCGGGTAAATGATTCTTTCAAAAATCGAGTGATAAAAAGAAGTACATCGGCAAAATCAGTGAAGAAATTATTGGCCATGGCTGTTTTGGCCAAAGTCTTTTCGCTCAGCTTGTGAATGGATTGCACCGTCACTGCTCGAATATTGGGTAAAGTTCTCTTAACAGGGGTAGTTGTTTTCATTTCATCAATATGTGGTTGGTTCTAAATTGTTGCAAACAAGTGTCTGCTCTCAATACTTTGAGCCCAACACTTATTTTATTGTGCAAAATTAATCCTGTTTGCAATTTGAAATGTTACATAATTTATGATGTATATTGCAAGATTCACACATTGTGGGCCAAAACACATCCATCGACTTTTCCTCTCATGAATCAAATGAAGAATTGTACGCGGATTGTTAGTAATAGTATGACTCCAAGTAGAGACGCGGCATGCCACGTCTCTACATCTACGCAGTGCGTTATTTTTTTAGATTCACTCCAAAGTCAATCAACGCAGGGCAATATTTTTTTAAGATTCACTCCAAAGTCAATCAACGCAGGGCAGTTTTTTTTTAAGAATCACTCCAAAGTCAATCAACGTGGGGCAGTTATTTTTTAAGAATCACTCCAAAGTCAATCAACATTGTATGGTATTTCTCAAAAAAACATAGAAAATTCATCTACGCTGGGCAGTATTTTTTTAAGATTCACCCCAAAATCAATCAACGCAGGGCAGTTTTTTTTAAGATTCACTCCAAAGTCAATCAACGCGGGGCATTTATTTTTAAGATTCACTCTAGCGTAGATGAACATTGCTATGTTTTAGTTACTGAAACTGTACCGCGTTTATCAACGTAGCCCTGTTTTATTTAAGATTCACCCCAAAGTTGATGTACGCGGGCATAAATATTTTAAGATTCACTCCAAAGTCAATCAACGCTGGGCATTTATTTTTAAGATTCACTCTAACGTAGATGAACATTGCTATGTTTTAGTTACTGAAACCCTACCGCGTTCATCAACGCAGCCCTATTTTATTTAAGATTTAGTGCTGAGTACATCAACGCAGGCATGAAATATTTTAAGAATCACTCTTGCGTATATCAACGCAGGGCAATATTTTTTAAGATTCACTCCAAAGTTGATGAACTTTGCTATGTTTTAGTTACTGAAACCATACCAAGTACATCAACACAGCACTATTTTTTTTATAAATAGGTACCAAAAACAATTACGCAGGTATGAAATACTTTAAGATACACTCCGGCGTACATCTACTCGGTGCAATATTTTTTAAGATTCTGTACAGCGTTCATCTATTTTGCTATGTTTTAGTTACTAAAACCCTACCGCATACACATAGCAGCCCTGAAATTATTCAATTATATGCATGGCGATAATGTTTTGGTAGTAAAATAGTTCCTAACACTGCATCCACCTGATATAGTCATTGATAAATTTCTACATCAAAAGAATAGAACCATGTACCGATATTGTTAGCCATGATATTGACTAATGTACACACCAAAATAATTTCTTAAATTTATTGTAGATTAAATTAGTTTTATTAAAATATAGTATATATCTTTGAAGCGGAATTAATAAAAATTTTTCAGCAACAAAACAACCATACTTCTGCTCTCATAAGAAAAGTAAGTTCACTCTTTCCCGCTGCGAGGATGTATTAACAAGTTGAGTCTGCTTAGTAGAACAGATATCATACAAAAATTCATTCTGCTGTTTATCAGTAACATAAATAAATTTACACTTATTGATAAATGCGATATTTGTTCAGTTAAGTGGACATAGCCAAATTCTACTCAGTATTTTATTTATTAGCAGCAAGCCGTAGAAAAAAAAGAAACAGAAACGACTACGGTAATTTCGTGACAACAGAAGAAACAGTACGACGAAAAAAACTACTTTATGACAACGTAGGAATAAATTATCCCCAAATACTTTAACGAATACAATTATGCGTAAAATTATTAGTTCCATTTGTATCTTTATTTTTTGCAGTTGTAATAATTGCTATGATATTAAAAGACATATCGAGACACTTGATTACAAATTTGTTATAACTGAAAAATCAAAGGATAATAGATATATTGAATTTAAAGGTTATGACGGAAAAAAAAATAAAATTCTATTTAATGAAGGAGAAGTTTGGGGAATATATGATTCTGTAGAGATTGGTGACACATTACTAAAGAAAAAAGGCGAGGCAGACCTTGTGTTGATTAAGAAAGACACAACGATTATATTTCCTTTTATGTGCGGTGGAAGATATTACCAATAAGTTTGAATTGGAGAAACTCAAATAGTCCTTGACTAAATTATAACAGAAATCGACAAAAACACATTAGACTAGGAATAAATCATAACAACTTTCGACTAATATGAAACAGACTAGGAGTATTATAAAACGAAAAACAACTATATACAACCAACGGCCAGCTGCTAATACATAGGCTTCGTGTGGTCGGCACGACCCAACATGAAGCCCATGTTGCGCTACAACCCTACTGCGAGGTAGAACTTGTTTGAAAAAAATGTGGAAGCTGTGGAGTTAACGGCATGTTTTCTCTGTTGATTGTAGGCTGCCCATATTAAGTTTAGCAAAGGTTTGAACTCATTGCGGTTTGTAACTAAGTCGCTCGGGGGACAAGCGACATCCTTGTCGCTTAAAAAGTAAGATTCTTAAGCGGTTGGGAAACCGCTTGTCCCCCATCAACCTAAACCCATCAACCTAAATCATTCAACCTAAACCCTTCAACCAAACCACATTCAACCTAATCCAACAACCTAACCTATCAACCTAACCCCATTCAACCTAAGCACTTTAACCTAGCCATTTAACCTAAGCTTCAGTTACAAATTGCTTATAAAACAAATAGAATCTATCTTAAAAACAGGAAAATAAGAAGTCGCTGGAGGGACAAGCGACATCCCTGTCGCTTAAGAAGAAAAAATAAATTAAAAAATAATCACGAACCTTATCGTCTAAAATAAAACTATGGACAAAAAGAAGGAGTTTCATCGCGCCAATTTACCACATTATCAGCAGCCAGGTCAGGCATATTTTGTAACTTGGAATTTACATGATGCTATCCCGGCATTGGCATTGAAAGATTATTCCGAAAAACTCTCATCGCTTCGCAATTCTATTGATTATGCTAAAAACACAAATCAATCCACTGATTATATAGATACTTTAAAACTAGAATTTAATATCCTCAATAAAAAAAGAATGAGAGCAATGGAGGATTTACTTCATCTGGAAAATAAATGTTCTGTTGATTTATCGAAATTAGACAATACTTCTATTATTCATACCGCATTGTGTTATTGGGAAGGGCAGAAACTAAAAAATCATGCTATCTGCATAATGCCTAATCATGTACATTGGGTTTTTGAATTGTTTCAGAAAGATAAAAATGAAAAAATAGTGTGGTTAGAAGATATTCTGAAATCGGTAAAACTATATTCTTCAACCCAAATAAATTTATTGGAACACAAGAAAGGAACCCTGTGGCAAAAAGAAAGTTGGGATACCACCATCAGGGATGACCGACATTTATACCAAGCAATTGAATACACTAAAAATAATCCGGTTCTAGCCAAATTGGTAACTCATTGGAAAGACTGGAAGGGAACATTGATATTTGAATAATTGTCTTGATTCTGTCAAAATAGGATAATTAGAAGTCACTCGGGGGACAAGCGACATCCCTGTCGCTTATGAAGAAAGATTCTTAAGCGGTTAGGAAACCGCTTGTCCCCCATCAACCTAAACCAATCAATCTAACCAGTCAAAAAACCCAAATGTGTGAATTGTGTAACTTATTTCTATAGTTGTGTAATACTTGCTGGATGAAACATCCGTATCTTTGACCGCACAAATTTTTATAAAAACAGATATTTTGAAGCTATATATCAAATACATGGTGAGTGCCCGTTGCAAGATGGTGGTGAAGGAAGAGTTGAAAAAACTTGGGCTTCACTTTATTGTAGTGGATTTGGGCGAAGTTGAAATTATGGAAGACCTTTCCGGAATGGAGCGTGCGCAATTAAAATCGGCCTTGTATGACTCAGGGCTTGAATTGATGGACGACAAACGGGCGGTGCTGATTGAAAAAATAAAGACTGTGATTATCGAAATGGTACATCATTCGGATGAGGTAATCAAGGTTAATTTTTCTGAGTATCTGAGTGAAAAATTGAATCACGACTATACTTATATGGCCAATCTTTTTTCGGAAGTGCAAGGTACTACCATTGAGCAATTCGTAATATCGCACAAAATTGAGCGGATAAAGGAACTGATTATTTACGACGAATTAAACATTACCGAAATTGCCTGGAAAATGAATTACAGCAGTGTGGCACATTTATCCAACCAGTTCAAAAAAATGACCGGCCTCACTCCTACCCACTTCAAACAATTGAAGGACAAGAGACGCAGCCCGATAGAAGACATTTGATTTTTGTGATAATAATAACGTAGGCTGAAACATTATAAACAAATATGGAAAGAACAAAATCACATGAATCTCATTATGCAAGCAGCCTGATTGAAGCAAGCCTTGACCCCTTAATTACTATCGATATAGATGGTAAAATTACGGATATGAACCAGGCCAAAGTGGAGATTACGGGTGTGGATCGCAAAGAATTGATTGGCACCAATTTCTATGATTATTTTACCGAGCCACAGAAAGCAAGGGAAATATATGAGGAGGTTTTCAAAACTGGATTTATTACCGATGCTCCATTGACTTTTCATCACAAAGATGGAAAACTTACCGATGTGCTATTCAACGGATCGGTTTATAAAGATGAGTTCGGCAACGTGCTGGGTGCAGTGGTGGTGGCCAGAGATACAGCTCAACAAAAATGGGCTTCGGACTTACGTATTGCCAATACCGAATTGGCATTTCAGAACGATGAAAAAGAAAAACGGGCTGATGAATTAAGCATTGCCAATAAGGAACTTAGGTTTCAAAACGAAGAAAAAGAGAAGCGGGCTGCCGAGTTGATAGTTGCCAATAAAGAACTATTATTTCAGAACGAAGAAAAAGAAAAGCGAGCTGCTGAATTGATTATTGCCAACAAGGAGTTGTTGTTTCAAAATAAAGAAAAGGAAAAACGGGCTGCAGAACTCATCTTGGCCAACAAAGAACTTTTGTTTCAGAATGATGAAAAGGAAAAACGTGCAGCCGAGTTAAAGATTGCTGATAAAGAGCTTGTTTTCCAAAACGAGGAGAAAGAAAAACGTGCCGCAGAATTAATCATAGCCGACAAAGAAGTTGTACTCCAAAACGAGGAGAAAGAAAAACTGGAAACAGCCAATAAGGAATTGGAAGCGTTCAGTTATTCGCTGAAGTTGGCGTCGCAATACTTGTTAAGTCTGATTGAGGCTAGTCGCGACCCATTGGTAACAATAAGCACCGAAGGTAAAATTACCGACATGAACGAGGCGTTGGCCAACATTACCGGCATGACCCGCGAGGATCTTACCGGTACCGACTTTTTCGATTATTTTACCGAACCACAAAAGGCGCGTGAAGTGTATCTGGAGGTTTTTGCAACTGGTTCTGTGGCCGATTCGCCACTTACGCTCCGCCACAAGGATGGGAAGTTGACCGATGTGCTTTTCAACGGCTCGGTGTACAAAGATGACAGGGGAAATGTGCTGGGCGTGGTGATTGTGGCCAGGGATGTAACCGACCAAAAAAGAATAGCAACGGAATTGACAGAGGCAATCGTGTTTGCCGAAATGGCAACAGAAATAGCCGAGGAAGCAAAACGAAAAGCCGAAAGTGCAACAATGATTGCTGAAAATGCTGTGAAAGCAAAGCAGCAGTTTCTGTCCAACATGAGCCACGAGATACGCACGCCAATGAATGCCATTATCGGATTCACGAAGGTGGTGCTAAAAACTGAGTTGACAGGCAAGCAAAAAGAATACCTACAAGCCATCAAAATGAGTGGTGATGCGCTAATTGTACTCATCAACGACATACTGGACTTGGCAAAAGTAGATGCCGGAAAAATGACTTTTGAACAAGTTCCGTTTAAAATGTCGGTATCAATATCGGCAATGTTACACTTGTTTGAAACAAAAATCTGGGAGAAAAACTTACTTTTGGTAAAAGAATATGACGATAAAATACCAGAAGTATTGGTGGGTGATCCCGTGCGTTTGCACCAGATTATTCTTAACTTGGTGAGTAACGCCGTGAAGTTTACAAGCAAAGGCAAAATCACGGTAAGTGTACGGATGCTCACCGAGGATGATGAAAAAGTGAAGATTGAATTCTCGGTAACAGATACAGGCATTGGTATTCCTGATAGTAAAATTGAGAAAATTTTTGAAAATTTCCAACAAGCCTCCAGTGGTACTTCTCGTTTGTACGGTGGCACCGGATTGGGGCTTGCCATTGTAAAACAGTTGGTTGAGCCACAGGGTGGTAGCATTCGGGTAAGAAGTAAAATAGACGAAGGTTCTACTTTCAGTTTTATTCTTGATTTTATGAAAACAACAGCCGCAGCGGAATTTGAACCTAATGCCATTGAATTGGACCCGGAAATTAAAAACATAAAAGTATTGGTGGTAGAAGATATTCCGCTCAATCAATTGCTAATGAAAACGCTTTTGGACGACTTTGGTTTTGAACGCGATATAGCTGACAATGGACAAATTGCCATCGAAAAACTGCAACGTAAATCATTCGACATTGTATTGATGGACCTACAAATGCCTGTAATGAATGGATTTGAAGCCACAGATTATATACGGAAAACAATGAATTCCAACATTCCAATTATTGCGCTAACGGCTGATGTAACCACGGTAGACCTTGCCAAATGTAGAGCGGTAGGCATGAACGATTACATAGCCAAACCAGTGGATGAAAGAATTTTGTACAGCAAAATAGTGGGGTTGGTACAGAAGCCAATACCAACAAAAACGATTGAACCAGAAAGCATTGAACTAACGGAAGTGAAAAAAATTAAGTGCATTAACCTAGACTATCTGAACAAGCGTACTAAATCAAATCCCGAATTAATGATGGAAATGATAACACTTTATTTGGAACAAACGCCACCGTTGATAAGTGCCATGCACCAAAGTTATGACAATAAAGATTGGGCAACATTGCAAGCCGCAGTTCACAAGATGATTCCTTCATTCTCGATAATGGGAATTAGTTCGGATTTTGAAGTGATGGCTAAAAAATTACAGGAATTTGCCGGCTCTCAAAATGACACTGAAGGCATACAGGATATGGTGTCGCAACTTGGAAATGTATGTACACAGGCATGCGAAGAATTAAAAGACGAATTTAATAAAATAAAAAATAGAAACTGATGAAAAACGAAAAAATAAAACTTTTTCTGGTGGATGATGATGCGGTGTTTTTGAAATCATTGGAAATTGATTTTCTTCAACATGCTGATTTTGAAATAGAAACTTATTCCACTGGTGAGCTTTGTATGCTGAATTTGTCACATAATCCAGATGTAATCATATTGGATTTTCAATTGGATGGCATCGAAAAAACTGCTATGAATGGAATAGAGACGCTCGATAAAATAAAAGCTTTTAATCCCGATATACCTGTGGTGATGCTATCATCGCAAGATAAAATAGAAGTGGCCATCGACTGTATGCATCACCGCGCCTTCGATTACGTGGTGAAAAGCGAAACGGCATTCATGCGTTTGCAAAAAATCATTACCACCATTTTTAAATACAAGAAAATGGAAAAAGAACTGAGCTGGTACATGGCGAGAATGTAAAGACATTTACTATTTTTTCATTTACCATTTACTATTCTAAGAGCGTTATCCGGCATTTGTTGGGTAACGCTCTTATTTTATTGACTTGTAAATAAATAACTTGAACCACATTAGGTACAATTGACAAATTCCAATCAACATTTTGAATTATAAAAATTTAGTTGTGAGCTATGTGTCTATTGTGGTTTGCTCTTTTTAAGGAAAACAATTAAATAGTAAATAGTAAATGACCAAATAGTAAATGAATCAGGGTGTGAATCTTGCAACTCTTCTCCCAAATTGTGTAACGAATTGGTTTCTGAAAGTCCTCACCTTTGCAAAGTGAAAATTCATTCACAAATAAAATTCAAATGTATGAAAAAGAATAAGCTACTTACAACCATAGCCATCGTCTCGGTTGTATTGTTTGCCGGATGTAGAAACGATGATTATGTCGCTATTGATGGTGGTCCTTGCCCAGTTGTTGTTTCTACAACTCCTGTTCGGAATGCCACATTGGTTGGTCGCAGTGCAGCACCAGCTAGCCAACAAGCCATGCGTACAACATTGGTTACTGCAAAGTTCAACAAGAAAATTGATGCCAAAACCATCAATGCTTCTTCATTTATCGTGAAAGTAACGGGTGGTTTAACATTGGCCGGAACCGTTACTTATAGTGATGCCGATTCAACAGCCACTTTTACTGCTTCAAGTAAATTTGCCGACAACACTACTTACGAAGCCCGTGTTGCTACTGCGGTAAAAGATTTAATGGGAAATGCATTGCAAACTGATTATGTGTGGCCATTTGCTACTGGAACTACTATTTTACCCATTATCATTGCTACCGATCCTGCCAATTTGTTGACGGGTGTATCGATTAACAAAACCATTACAGCCACTTTTAGTGTGCCAATGGATCAATCAACCATTACAGCATCAACCTTTACACTTAAAAACGGTGCAATTGCTGTTGCAGGTGTGGTTTCGACTAATGGTGCTGTAGCTTCTTATGACCCTACAAATGCACTTATTCCAAGCACGATGTACACCGCCAAAATCAGCAAATTGATTTTAAATCAAGATGGAAGCGCAATGGCCAAAGACACGACATGGACATTTACTACTGCTGGAATTCCGCCAACAATTATCACTACCAATCCAGTAAATCAAGCGTTGAACGTTCCATTAAATACTACAGTATCGGCAGTTTTTAGTGTTCCAATGAATGCTTCAAGTATCACCACAACTACCTTTAGTATCAGGGCAGGTGTAAATAATGTATTGGGTGTGGTAAATTATTCGGGCTCAACCGCAACGTTTAATCCAACGAGCGATTTCTTGCCAAATACACTTTACACGGTGCAAATTACTACCGGTGTAAATAATACTGTGGGAACTGCTTTGACAAAAGATACAGTGTGGACATTCTCAACAGGAGATTTTGCTCCAGAAGTAGTGTTTACCGACCCTGTCAATCTTGATTCGGACGTTGCACTCAACAAAACAATTTCAGCAACCTTTAATGTAGCCATGGATCCAGCAACATTCTCCAATTCAACCTTTACTTTAAAGGATGGAAATGCTACAATTGCAGGCGTAGTGAGCTATTCGGGCGTTACTGTCACCTTCAATCCTAACAGTGATCTGACTGCAGGTACTACTTATACTGCTAACATTACTACCGGAGTGAAGAGTATTTCAAATAAAACAATGTTGAGCAATCATCAATGGGAATTTACAACACCTGCAAGTATCGTTATTGTACCGTTTATTGACCTTCTTTCAGTTGCCCGCTTTGGTATTATTTCAGGCGTAGGGGTTAGCAATAATGCTGGTGCTAGTGTTATCAACAATTTGGATGTGGGTATTTATCCGGGAGCTCGTTCTTCTATTACAGGATTTCCACCTGCAACTATTGTAAATGGTAAAACTTATGCTGCCGATGATGGCGCTGCCGTGGCTGCCATGCTTAAACA
>JBAXAD010000113.1:0-11550 GCA_037142715.1 Paludibacter sp.
ATTTTGAGAATGACCTGGAACGAGTGGCGCAACAGTTGACAGAACGTGGATTCCATTCCGTTGAATTTATCACGACCCGCAACGGTGTGGAATTGTTGGAAAAATACGCCAGCTATTTGCACGACCAAGGTTTTGTGGTTACCTTTGGCAGCGAGCACAACACGCCAGCCATGGAGCCGATTGAGCTTTTTGCGCGAAACAGCACACCGCTTACCGAAAGATTGATGCAAATCAATTATGATGGCGTTTGCGTGGTGGCGGCACATCAATACATGGTGGCGCAAGGCCTTCGCGGTTATGTGGATGCCAACGGACAAGCTGATCGTTCAAGTAGAGACATTTTTATCAAATTGGGAGACGAATTGATAAGCAAATAAAAGAACCCCTAACCCCTAAAGGGGAACTATGCAAGTTCGGATTTATAATGTTTTTTGAAATAAAGCTAAAATACCAGTAACGAAACTAACTTAATTCTCCGTCAGCTGACGGACTAGGGGTTCTTTTATTAAATATATGAATTATTCAGATCTAACATTTAACGATAAAAATCCTATAAAAGGATGGTTGCACAGACGTCGTTTAGTAGTTGCCATTCGGTTGGCAAATAAGTTGCCGAAGCCACAAGTCATTCTCGATTTTGGCTCGGGCGACGGTGAAATGTGTAAGCACATTGTAAAATATTATCCGTCAGCAAAAATAATTTGTTACGAACCAGCACCTGAATTTATGCTGCAAGCCAAGGAAAACTTGGCTCATTTGAAGCAAATTATTTACTGTGTGGACATTAAAGATATTGAACTTCATTCCATTGATCTATTATTCTGCCTTGAGGTGTTGGAACATTTACCGCCAAAAGAAACGGATGTGGCGTTGAATCAAATAGATAGTTTATTGAGTAAAAACGGCAGCGCAATTGTTGGCGTGCCTGTAGAAGTTGGGCTGCCAGCTTTATATAAAGGGATTTTTCGGATGTATCGTCGGTATGGTTATTTCGATGCTAAACCAAAGTTGGTTTTACAATCAACCTTTGGTTTTCCACCCAAAGAGCGTCCAATTATGGATATCGCTTCGGGGTTTCCGTACTACAGGCAACACATGGGATATGACTTTAGGCAGTTGCGGTCATTGCTTCAAAAACGGTTCAATTTAAAGTGTGTTTCACGCCTATGGATTAATCCAGAAGCTTATTTTATTATTAAAAAGTTGTAATTCAGAAATAAAAAACCACATTTGAAAGCTTTAGAAATAATTGCCTTTGTGGTTCAAAAAAGTTTAAAATGAAAGAAATACAAGATCTTATCGAAATATCGCAGTTTTACGGTCGCGATAGTCGTTTTGTAATTGCTGGAGGTGGAAATACTTCCTATAAAAACACCGAAAAACTATGGGTGAAAGCAAGCGGTTCGTCATTGGCAACCATTACCGAAGACGGTTTTGCAGTGATGGACAGAGCAAAATTGAACGGCATGTCCGACAAAATGTACAGCAACATTGCCGCTGAACGTGAAGAAGAAGTGAAAAACGATTTGGCTGCTGCTACATTGAGCAAAGGCAAGCGTCCATCGGTGGAAACCTCTATGCACAATGTGATTGACTTCGCCTTTGTGGTACACATGCACCCAACTGCGGTGAACGGTTTGATGTGCGCTGTGAATGCCGAAAGCGACTTGAAAAGACTCTTTGGAGCAAAAGCTTTGTATATTGAATATACCGACCCAGGTTATGTATTGTTCAAAAAAGTGGAAGATGCTATCAAAGCTTTCCGCGCCGAAGATGGAGCAGAACCTTCTGTTATCTGGTTGCAAAATCACGGTATTTTTGTGGCTGCTAATACTATTGATGAAGTAAAAGTATTGTATACAAAAATATTGGACACGCTGGATAAAGCGGTTGCTGAAAATATTGGGGGCGCGACTTCAAGTCGCACTCCCAATATTTTCAACGAATCTCGCGACACTTGTTCATGCACAGAATTGATTGTTCCTGCTATCCGCATGATGCTTTCTGCCGAAGGTTTGAAAACATTGAAAGTACGCAAAAATGCATTGATAAAACATTTCTACAATACAGAAGAGAATCAGGCCAAAATTGCAAAACCATTTACGCCCGATGCCATCGTTTATTGCAAATCGAACTATGTATTTTTGAATGACGAAGCTCCTGAAGCAGTAATTGCTGAAGCCGCAAAAGTGATTCCAGCATTTACTTCTAAGTTTGGTTATCAGCCAAAAATTTTCCTAATAAAAGGAATTGGATTGGTGGCCGCTGGCGATAATGCTGCACAATGTGATACCTTGCTGGATGTATTTGAAGATGCAATGAAAATTGCTTATATCTCAGAATCATTCGGAGGAACACATCCAATGACCCAGGAGCAAATTGACTTTATCGACAATTGGGAAGTAGAAAACTACCGTCGTAGTGTGGCTGCTGGTGGTTCTGCTGGTCGTGCCGAAAACAAAACAATCATTGTTACCGGTGCTGCACAAGGCTTTGGCGAAGGAATTGCCCGTTGTTTATTGCTTCAGGGTGCCAATATTGTTGTGGCCGACATGAACGAAACGGTAGGTGTTGCTACTGTTGCTCAGTTTAATACTTTGGCAAAAAGCAACCGCGCTATTTTCATCAAAACGAATGTAAGCGAAATTCCAAGTATCGAAAATCTGGTGCATGAAACCATTTGTAACTTTGGTGCCATCGACAGTTTTATAAGCAATGCAGGTGTTCTTCGTGCTGGTGGATTGGATGATATGTCTGTTGAAGATTTCGAATTTGTTACCAAAATCAATTATAACGCCTATTTCTATTGCACCAAAGTGGTTAGCAAAGTAATGAAATTGCAAACAAAATATGCTCCGGAATATTATGCCGACATTATTCAGGTAAATTCAAAATCGGGTTTACGTGGCAGCAAGGCCAACTTTGCTTACGCCGGTGGAAAATTCGGAGGCATTGGTCTTACGCAATCATTTGCATTGGAATTGGCACCATTCCGCATCAAGGTGAACTCTATTTGCCCGGGCAATTTTTACGAAGGCCCACTTTGGAGCGACCCAGAACGTGGACTTTTTGTTCAATACCTAACCGCAGGTAAAGTTCCAGGCGCCAAAACTATCGACGATGTAAAAGCGTTCTATTTGGCACAAGTTCCTTTGCAAAAAGGATGCTCGCCAGAGGATGTTACCAAAGGCGCGTTGTACTTGATGGAACAATGTGGCGAAACTGGTCAGGCATTGCCAATTACTGGTGGACAGGTGATGTTGAGCTAAAAAAACGACCCCTAGCCCCTAAAGGGGGAATAAGAAAGAGAGCCCCTAACCCCTAAAGGGGGATTATGCAAGTATGGTTCTTTATTCTCTTAGGGCTTTACAAATCAATTATATTATTTAAAGTACTTTTATTAATTAATTTAAAGAACCAAAAGTAACTTAGTTCCCCTTTAGGGGCTAGGGGTTCTTAGGGGGCAAATTTACCTTATGAAAACAAAAGCAATACGCCTTTACGGCAAAAAAGACCTTCGTTTAGAAGAATTTGAGTTACCTCAAATTAAAGACGATGAAATATTGGCCAAAGTAGTTTCCGACTCTTTGTGCATGTCGTCATACAAAGCATCGACACAAGCAACTGATCACAAACGCATTCCAAATGATGTGGCTGAAAATCCTATCATTATCGGTCATGAGTTTGCTGGCGAATTGGTGGAAGTGGGCTCAAAATGGGCTTCTCAGTTCAAAGCAGGCGATAAATTTTCTATTCAACCAGCGTTGAATTACGAAGATGGACCAGTTGGAATTTTAAGCGCACCAGGTTATAGCTACCAATACATTGGTGGTGATGCTACTTACGTGATAATTCCGAAGGAAGTGATGGAACTTAATTGCCTTTTGGCTTATAAAGGCGAAGGGTATTATCCAGCTTCGTTGGCCGAACCGCTTTCGTGCGTTATTGGTGCTATGCATGCCAATTATCACACTACACCAGGTAGTTATGTTCACAAAATGGACATTGTAGCCGATGGAAAAATGGCTATTTTGGCGGGTGTTGGTCCAATGGGATTGGCAGCCATCAACTACGTATTGCGTCGCGAAGACCGTCGCCCAAGTTTGTGCGTAGTTACTGATGTTGACCAAACTCGTTTGGACAGAGCAGCCGGACTTTATACCGTAGAGTTTGCAGCATCAAAAGGAATTGACCTTCGTTACGTGAATACTTCTGGCATGCAAAACGCAGCTGAAGAACTGAAAGCAATCACTGGTGGGGAAGGTTACAACGATGTGTTTGTATTTGCACCCGTGAAACCGGTGGTGGAACAAGCCGATGCTATTTTGGCATTCGACGGCTGTTTGAACTTCTTTGCCGGCCCTAGCGATCCAAACTTTAGCGCCATGGTGAATTTCTACAACGTGCATTACGGCTACACACATGTGGCTGGAACGAGCGGTGGAAATACCGACGACATGATTGAAGCGTTGGATTTAATGTCAAAAGGACTTGACCCAGCAGGATTGGTAACGCACATTGGCGGATTGAACGCTGTTATTGAAGCTACCAACCATTTACCAGAAATTCCGGGAGGTAAAAAGCTTGTTTATACACACATTGAAATGCCATTGACACCTATTGCCGACTTTGCCAAACTGGGTGAAACGAATGACGTTTACAAACAATTAGCTGCCATTTGTGATAAAAACAAAGGGCTTTGGAGCGTAGAAGCCGAAGCTTATTTATTGGGAAATATGTAAACCCCTAGCCCCTAAAGGGGAATTATGCAAGTATGGTTCTGGATTCTTTATTTAGCATTTTCACAGTAATCAAATATTTTATCAATTTAAATAACCATTAAGCTGTCTTTTAAGAATCAATGCTAACTTAGTTCCCCTTTAGGGGCTAGGGGTTCTAATTTGGAGGTTAGAGGTAAACTTTTTCATTATGAAACAATTAGATGTAAATTTAATGCATCCCGTAGACCAAATCAACGTGATTATTGGTCGTATTTACCGCAGCGGGATGACAACGACTTCGGGTGGTAACATTTCTATTAAAGACGAAAATGGAGACATTTGGATTACACCATCGGCTGTAGACAAAGGCTCACTAACGCCAAAAGACATTGTCTGCATTAAAAAAGATGGAACCATTGTTGGACTTCACAAACCTTCTTCTGAATATCCATTTCACAAAGCAATTTACAATGAACGCCCAGAATTGACAGCCATTATTCACGCTCATCCACCTGCATTGGTGGCTTTTAGCATTGCCCGTCAAATTCCAAATACCAATATTGTTCCTCAAGCTCGCTTTATTTGTGGCGAAATTGGTTACGCCCCTTATGGTTGTCCGGGAAGTGAAGAATTGGGAGCTAAAATTGCTAACGAATTCAAAAACCACAAATTCAAGGCGGTAATCATGGAAAACCATGGTGTTGTTTTGGGCGGAACGGATATGATGGATGCTTACCAACGTTTCGAAACATTGGAATTTTGCTGTCGTACCATTGTTAATGCCGGAAAATTGGGTAAAGTAAATAATTTAACCGACAAACAAATAGCAACTTACCAAACTCATTTCCCCAAAAATATTTCTCATTTTATGGATGTTTCTTATCCTTCTGACGAACGTGCTTTGCGCTCTGATATGGTAAGAATTATCCGTCGCGCTTGTGACCAGGGAATGATGATTTCAACTTACGGAACTGTTTCTGTGCGTTGGAAAAATGATGATTTTTTGATAACTCCACGCGACGTTGCTCGTTGGGATATTTTACCTCAGGATATCGTGCAAATTAGAAGCGGAATGTCTGAAGCAGGAAAAGTTCCTAGTCGCTCTGTAGCGCTGCATCAAAGGATTTATCAATTGAATCCGCATATCAATTCCATCATTTCTACACAGCCAACCAACTTGATGGCTCATGCAGTTAGTGGAACTAAATTTGATGTTCGTACCATTCCAGAGAGCTGGATTTTCTTACAAGATGTACCTTCCATTCCATTTGGAACTTTGTATGACGATGTTGATAATTTAGCTGTAATGTTTAACACCAACCGTGTTATTTTGGTGGAGAATGACTGTGTATTTGTTACTGGCGATAAGTTATTGAATACTTTCGATTATTTGGAAGTGGCCGAATTCAGTGCCAATTCATTGGTTATGGCAGCATCTATCGGGCCGCTTTGTCCAATGGGCGAAGTGGAAATTGAAGAATTGAGGGTCGCTTTTAATGTAAAGTAAACCCCTAACCCCTAAAGGGGGAATAGAGAACCCCTAGCCCCTAAAGGGGAATTAGGCAAGTACATTCGATTTATTTCTTTACATAAATAGAAATTTTCAAACCAATACTAACTAAGTTCCCCTTTAGGGGTTAGGGGTTCTTTAGGGTTATATTGTCATGCTCATTATCCAATCACATTTACATTCAACGGGATTTAATCTTGCCGCCGAAGAGTATTTATTCTCTCGGCGGGAGGATGAAATCCTTTTTTTGTATGTCAATACGCCAAGTGTTGTTATTGGCAGCAACCAAGCCATTCTTGCTGAAGTGGACATGGACTATTGTACTGAGAATAACATTTCTATTTTTCGTCGCATGTCGGGTGGTGGCGCTGTTTTTCACGATGAAGGAAATCTCAATTACTGCTTTATTTCTAATAGAAAAGTGGGTGAATCAGCATTGGGAGCTGACTTTCTGAAACCAATTGTATCGGTTTTGAAAGAATTTTCTGTTGACGTAGAAATTGGCAAACGCAAGGACCTTTGGTTGTCAGGTAGATATAAAATCTCGGGTACTGCATCGCATGTTGGCAAAACTCGTGAGCTTCATCATGGCACTTTGTTATACGACACTGATTTAGATAAACTTCAAAAAGCACTTTCTGCTAATCCTTTGGCGAAACAACCCAAAGCCATTGCATCAGTTCCCAGTCCGGTAAAAAACATAAAGATCTGGCTTCAAGAAAAAGATCAGAATGCTCCTGTTGCAGTACTTTTCTTTCAATTATTCACTCATAAACTACAATTTTTTTTCGATGACTCAAATATAGATTTTTTGTCAAATGAAGAATCTATCCAAATTGCATTGTTGCAAAAAAGTAAATATGAAGATATCAAATGGACATTCAAAAAATAGTTTTCAAATTGATAATCAATAATATATGAGTTTTTTTTAATCGATATGTTTTCCTGCTTATATTGTTCAAAATACTTGAATAATTGCTGTAGAAATTAGTTATTGAGAGAATAAGCGATAAGGTTTTTTGAAGACGCATCGACCCTGTTTTTAATGATATTCAATTTAATGACATATCTTTGCATCGAATTTATGTGATAATTGCAGCATTATTTGCAATTTTAACTTTTTAGTTACTCCCAATTATCTGACAAGCAGGATGAATACATTAAGCATCAAAGAAAAATCAGTTCATATCAATATAGATTCCAAGTATTACGGCACCATTGCCGAAATAGGCGGTGGCCAGGAGACTGCACGACATCTGTTTCAGGCTGGTGGCGCATCCAATACCATTGCCAAATCAATTTCGGCCTACGACAAGCTTTTCAGCGACCATTTTTACAATGACGGAGCACCAGCACGATATGTTGCGGAAGATCGATTACGTAAAATGGTGAGTTACGAATATGATGAACTGATCAAGATTCTGGATCATAAGAACCCCAAAAAGTTCTTTGCATTTGCCAACACGGTGGAAACGCTCAATTTCAGTAAAACCAATTTGGGCAATGGCTGGTTGGGAATAGCTGTTGAAGGAACAGATCGTTATCACCCCAACTTGTTTTTTATCCACGTGAAGTTGCACGAAAACGACACTTTATTACAACAATACAGCCTCGGTGCATTGGGTATTAATTTGATTTACGGTGGCCTTTTTAAATGGGAAGATCCTCGAAACATCTTGTTGTCGCTGTTGGATAATCTTGATACCAGTCGGGTAGAGGTGGATTATGCTTACGTGGAAGGGCCAGACATGTCTTGGGTGGACAACCGATTGCTCAACTTGATGTTGGTGAGCAACAACATGACGCCTGCTATCATGTTCGACAATCATGGTCGCATTCAACAGCCGGGTGACATGTTGTATCATAAAAACGTGTTATTGATGCGTGGCTATTTCCGTCCAATCAACAACCTCGGGATTGAGTTTCTGGAAGATAGTATGGAAATTTTCAAACGGGACGAAGATTATACGCCAGAAAACACCATAGCTTTCTGCGAGATTTCGCTCAATTACCTGATGCAGGGCGAGCAGCTGGATGAAAAAGATTTCCTGCATCGCGTTGATTTACTTAACCTTGTGGGACAAAGCGTAATGATTTCCCGATTCAAGCGGTATTTTGAGCTGGTGCATTATTTTAGGCAATATAAATTGATAAAACTTCGCATGGTGGTGGGATTGCCCACTTTCGAAAAGATTTTCGACAGTACTTATTATACCGACTTGCGAGGTGGGTTGTTGGAAGCTTTGGGAGCCATGTTTCAGGACAATGTAAAGGTGTATTTGTACCCAGCCATCGATACTTTAACGGGCGAAGTGATTTATCCAAACGATGATTATTTCAAAGGAAAAACCAGTTTGCTTTGGCAGTATTTAAACGCCACTGGAAGTATTATCTTGCTTAGAAGTCTTTCTAGCAAACACTTGAACATCACTTCTGAGTTGATTTCAAGCATGATTGAGACTGGCGATGCATCACTGAAAACTTATCTGCCTGAAAAAGTGTATCAACACATCAAGGAAAATAATCTGTTTGGTTTTAATGAAAAGTAAAGCCATTTTAACATATTGAAACCGTCACTTCCGAGTTTATTTTATACTCGATGTTGACGGCTTTGCTATTTTTAATCCAGAAATGCGTAGACTAGTCGAAACTATTCATATTCTCCACATTAAAAGTAAATTTCTCCACATAAAACTTCTCTTTGTTTTTTACTTTTGCAGAATAAAAATAGAGCAAATGAAAATCATGAAGACCCCGATTATTTTATTGTTATTGCTGATGTTCAACGTTGGCCTTTTTGCGTCAAAATACTACATTTCACCCCTTGGAACTAGTACTGCAGCTGGAACAATTTTAGCTCCTCTGAATTTTTCAACCGCCATTGCCAAAGCGCTTGTTGCCGGCGATTCATTATTTATCAGAGGCGGTTTTTATAGTTTCAACAGTCTGCAGCAAATTTCAAAATCTGGCTCTTCAGTAAAAAGAATTTTTATAGGTGCTTATGTCGGTGAAATACCAATATTTGATTTCCGCACCGAACCATACAATAGTAGCAATCAGGGTGTAAAACTATCTGGAAATTATGTACATTTGAAAGGAGTAATCATTCAAGGTGCTGGTGATAATGGCTTGCAGGTAACTGGGAGCAATAATATTATTGAAACATGTACAACTAGGTGGAATAGCGACGCGGGTACACAAATGAAAACGGGTAGTGATAACCTGGTTTTAAACTGCGATTCGTACGAAAACTTCGATTACCAATCGGGTGGGATTGCAGCTCCTGATTTTGGCGGAAATGCGGACGGATTTGCCGATAAACAATATACCAATACCGGAACCAACACCTTTAGGGGATGCCGCTCGTGGAGAAATAGTGATGACGGTTGGGATAGTTTCGAAAAAATTGGAAATACGGTGTATGACAGTTGCTGGTGTTATGACATGTCGCCCGCCACTTACGACATGACCGATAACATCCGTTTTAAAACAGACAGTGCAAGCTGGTTTTATCAATTCAAAAATGCAGCTGGACGCTATGTGATGACCAATTACGGTAATGGAAACGGTTTTAAACTAGGTGGTAATTTCACGGCAAATAATACCACGCTTCATAACTGTGTGTCGGTAGGCAATCCGAGTAAGGGTTTTGACCAGAATAATAACAACGGGATTATGACCATTTACAACTGTACAAGTTATAATAACGCTACTAACTATGGATTCTCCAACAGTACTTATGGTACTTTGATAATTAAAAACTGTGCCTCACTTACTTCCAAAAATGCCAATTCGTTCAGTTGTAAAACAGTTACGCAGTCAAACAATACATGGAATACCGGATTTTCATGTTCATCATCTGATTTTTTGAGTCTGGATTATACACAAATGCTCAATACTCGTCAAAGTGATGGTTCAATGCCCGAAGTTACCTTACTTCACCTCAAAGCAACCAGCAGCATGATTGACAAAGGAACGAATGTAGGATTTGCTTTCAATGGTTTGGCACCCGATCTTGGCGCTTATGAATATGCCAATATTACTGTCACGGAAGATATTCGTATGCTGAAAAATAATTCGAAAGTTCCAGTTTTTTTCTCCTCCAAAACGAATGAAATAATGGTGCTTGGCTCAGTTGCGTCAGTTGAAGTTTTTGAATTATCTGGCAAAAAGGTTTATTCAAATTCCATTGGTAATGAAGATCTGATTATTCCAGCATTCAACCTGTCTAAAGGAATTTGTCTAGTACGTGTAATTTATGCCAATGGAATTGCTTCCACTCATAAACTATTGTTGTTTTAAAACTTTAATCTATAGTGGGATATGTGCTTGAAAGCGATGTGATTCTCTCAAATCAATTTGGTAAATAAAAAAAAGAATGTCTTACTTTTTGAAGAGTAAAACATTCTTTCTTATTTTAAATCTAACTGATTAGTTTTTAAAGATTAAACAATCGTTTCAAATGACGATCGTAGATATTTTCCTCTACACAACCGCCAATAATATCGGAGTATTTTTCGAGTAAATCGGTATAAGTTGTACCCATTTCGGCAGCCACTTTATAAGCCACGTGTATCAACTGACGGAAATTAGGATTGTAATCTGCATGTCCTGGAATATGACGCAATGTGTTGGCATATTTTTCGCTCGACCATGAGTTTACTTCTTCAACTGTAGGTAGTTGTGATTCGTCAATGTCAATGACATCTGCATACGGTGCACACAATTCATCTTTCCGATTGTACGAATTAGCATAAATAGTTTTTGCAGCATCCAATGCTTCACCACCAGCAACAGCCAGTCCAATCACTTCTTCTAACCAAGTGGTTCCAGCAGTTTTAACGTGCAATCCTTTGTCGTATTTTTTGATAACCGAAGCCATAACTGGGTAAATCGAGAATTTATCACTTCCAGAGTGAATGCTCAACTTGATTTCTGCGGGAAGTCCAAACTCTTTAACTGCAAAATCCAATACCAATACGTCTTCTTCAAATTCCTTGGCAAATTGAGTTACATTACCCGTGTAATCAACTCCTTTATTGAAACGTCCTGTAAATTTTGGAGCAATGGTTTGTGCCGGAACACCTTTATTTGCAAGCATTTTCAGAATAAACAACAATTCAATTGGCGTTTGCGGACTTTCAACTTCATCCATCGAAACTTCGGTGATGAAAGTTCCTTCTCCTTTTTCTGCTTTCAAAAAATTATATATTTCAGCTGCTTGTTGCGTTGCTGCCAAAAACTTTGAAGCTATCACTTTCAATAATTCTTCGGTAACCACCAAAGGGTGATCAATGCCCGGAACGACAAGGTTTCCAA
>JBAXAD010000114.1:0-11544 GCA_037142715.1 Paludibacter sp.
GTATTTACATTTTCAAAATAAAAATATAATCTCCTCATATTATATCATTTAAGTGCTTTCTATCATCTCTCAAAAAAAATTGATATGCTAATAATTGGAATTGCGGGTGGAACAGGTTCTGGGAAATCGACTGTTGTACGCAAGATTTTGGAACGTTTGCCGGCTGGCGAAGTAGTGATTCTTCCTCAAGATTCGTATTATCGCGATAGTGGACATTTGCCTTTGGAAGAACGATTGGAAATCAATTTTGACCATCCCGATTCAATAGAATTCGAGTTGTTGGTAAAACATCTCAAGGAGCTAAAAAAGGGCAAAACTATCGACCAACCCATTTATTCTTATCTTACTTGTACAAGAGCCGCCGAAACCATCCCAAATAAACCATGCCACGTAATTATTGTGGAAGGAATTTTGATCCTCTCCAACCCTGAATTGCGTAAGATGATGGATTTGAAGGTTTTTGTGGATGCTGATGCCGATGACCGCTTGATAAGAGTCATTAATCGTGACATTATTGAACGTGGACGGTCGGTAAACAAAGTGATGGAGCGCTATGAATGCACCGTGAAACCTATGCATTTGCAATTTATTGAACCTTCAAAGCGCTTTGCTGACTTGATTATTCCACAAGGCGGCAATAACCACATCGCCATTGATATTCTGACAAAATACATTGAGAATAACCTCAATAAAAGCTAAATAAATAAGGGTAAACCCTAAAAACAGTGCGTCTTTTTTCAGGGTTTGTACTATTTCTAATAGAAAAATTACATATAACTTTGTCAATTGAAAAAACTCACATAATTATTGACTGAGCATCTCATTATTTATTAGATTGAAATCACAAAAAAATGAAAGTGAAATATTGTCTTTTGCATTAATTGGCATAGGATAATAATGCTTCACCAACCTTAAATCACAAACAATATGCTGCAAAATGAATTGCAAAAAATCATGTTTTTGGATATTGAAACAGTTCCACAAACATCTGATTTTACTGAAGTCTCCGATGAGTTGGGTCATATTTGGGAAGATAAGTTCAAGACGATTTCTAAACGTATGCCCGAGAAGTATCCTGAGGGAACAACAGCTGCCGAAGCATTTAATAACAGTGCGGGTATTTATGCCGAATTTGGGAAAATTGTATGTATCTCGGTTGGGTTTATCCATATACAAGACTACGAAATGCATTTCCGCACAAAATCTTTTGCAGGAGATGAAGAAAAAGAGCTACTTACCGATTTTTCGAATTTAATCTCCAAGTTTTGCACCACCAGGGAACACACCATTTGTGGCCATAACATAAAGGAATTTGACATTCCATACATTTGCAGACGCATGTTAATCAATGGATTGCCCTTACCAACCATCTTTCAAATTGCAGGCAAAAAACCTTGGGAAATCTCATTTATTGATACATTAGAATTGTGGAAGTTTGGTGATTATAAGAACTATAGCTCGCTGAAACTGTTGACTGCCGTATTTGGAATTCCTACACCCAAGGACGATATTGATGGAAGTCAGGTGGCTAATGTTTATTATGTAGAAAAGAATGTGGCACGCATTGCCACTTATTGCCAAAAGGACGTATTGGCCACAGCGCAAGTTTTTCTGCGAATGAATGGAATGGAAGTGATTAAAGATGAGAATATTGAGCATATTTAGACTGTTTTCTAATCTACTATTTCTAATTAACTGAATGCCAAATTCTAGCGTTATAATTTAACCTCAGAATCTCAGAAATGCAATTTAAAAATCACACATACATTCTATTTTTAGTACTTCTTATGCTTGCATCTTGCACGCATAAAAAGAACGAAATATCTGTGATTATATCTGCCGATTTGAAGGGAATTATAAAATCCGACACTTTACGCGTAGCTACGATGTATGGTCCAACGTCATATTTTTTGTTCCACGACGAAACTATGGGTTATGACTATGAAATGGCGTCTAATCTGGCCAAGTACCTCAAATTGAATTTGAAAATTGTTATAGCCAACGATGAAAGTGAAATGATTCAGCTACTTACAGAGCGGAAAGTTGATATTGTAGCCTATAATTTGGCTCAAACCAAAGATTATAAAAAAAGATTTAATTATATTTTACCTCAGGCTGCATCTTTTCAGGTTTTGGTACAGAATATGGGAATTGATGCACTTTCAGATGCAACAGAATTGGCTGGCAAAACTGTTTACGTAAAGAAAAATAGTATTTTTTACAAACGATTATTGGCATTAAATGATGAGATTGGTGGTTCTATTAACATCGTTTTGGCAGCTGATTCTCTTTCAAATGATGATTTGATTGAACAAGTAGCCAATAAAAAAATTGAATATACACTTGCGTATTATAACAATGCCATGCTTTATAAATCATTTTATAAACAATTGGATTGTCGTATGCCTGTCGGTTTCAAGCAGCACAATGGTTGGTTGATACCAAAAGACAGCAAGGAATTGCAGAAAGTGATTGATAATCTAGAAAGTTTACCTCAAACACAGGTCATTCAATCAAAGCTTTATGCTAAATATTGGGAAAACAGTCCTTATTTTGCTTTACGGAAAATTAAAATACCAAGAGGATCCATTTCACCTTTTGATGATTTGTTTAAGAAATATGCACCGTTAATTGGTTGGGATTGGCATTTATTGGCGGCAGTGGCTTTTCACGAATCACGATTTGATGCTTCTGAAGTTTCACATTCCGGAGCTGCAGGATTGATGCAATTAATGCCACGAACTGCCAATAATTTTGGTCTGAATAGAAAAACTGTTCTTGATCCTGAATTGAATATTGAAGCTGGAGTTCAATACATTAAGAGTTTGAACTTGTCATTCCATAAGGTTGAAAACAAAGAGGAGCGCTTGAAGTTTATTCTTGCAGGATATAATTCTGGTCCCGCACATATATTTGATGCCATGGCTTTGGCTTCAAAACATGGAAGAAATCCTCATGTGTGGTTTAATCATGTTGAGTATTATTTGGGCAAGAAAAACGAACCTGAATTTTACAATGATCCTGTAGTGAAGTTTGGATATTTTGGAGGAAAACAAACGGTCAGGTATGTGCAAAATACCCTCGATACCTATAAAAAGTATTTGAATAGAAAATAGTGAAATTTACTATTTTGTAAGTTACTATTTACTATTTAATTGTTTTACATTGATTTAATATCAAACATAAACACGTTTGATTTTAATTTATTCATTGTCAATTGCTTAGTCGCTTAGTATACTTATATTATTTTTCTATTGTGTCTCACGTGGTTTAATACAGTAGAAGTGTTGAATTCCAAAACGTTAAATTAAATTTATGCCAAATAGCGAAATTATTCTTATTAGTATATCGGGGGAAGATAAACCTGGGGTTACCACTGCTGTCACAGGGATTTTGGGAAATTATAATGCAGTAATTCTTGATATTGGACAAGCTGATATTCATCATACCCTATCATTGGGCATACTTTTTAAAGTTTCAAACCAATCAGAATCGGGTAATATATTGAAAGAGATACTTTTTAAATGCTCCGAAATGAATGTAGCGGTGCGCTTCACACCCATATCGCCCGAGCGTTATACAAATTGGGTTGGTAGGCAAGGGAAAAGTAGATATATTGTTACAATTCTTGCTAAAGTAATAACAGCTAAACAGTTGTCGTTAGTTACAAAAGCAGTTTCGGACCAAAACTTAAACATTGATTCAATCAAACGACTTACTGGGCGACCCTCTTTAGAAAATGATGATGAGAATAAAATACGTTCGTGCATAGAATTGTCGGTGCGGGGAACTTTGATTGATAAAAGTGCTCTTTCTGCTCAGTTATTGGCATTTTCAGCTGAATTAGGTATTGATTTATCTTTTCAAAAAGACGATATGTTTCGTCGCAATCGTCGCTTGATTTGCTTCGATATGGATTCCACCCTCATTAAAACTGAAGTGATTGACGAACTTGCCGACCGTGCTGGAGTAGGTGAGGAGGTTCGTGCTATTACGGAGGCTGCCATGCGTGGGGAAATTGATTTTAGCGAAAGTTTTAAGCAACGGGTAGGTCTATTGAAAGGATTGGATGAAAAAGTGCTTGAAGATGTGGCACTTCATTTGCCAATAATGGAAGGAGCAGAGCGTTTGATGAGTATCCTCAAAAAATGCGGATTTAAAATTGCAATTCTGTCTGGCGGATTTACTTATTTTGGTAACTCGCTCAAAAAACTCTTTGATGTGGATTATGTTTATGCCAATGAATTGGAAATTGTAGACGGAAAGCTAACAGGAAATTATGTTGGTGACATTGTAGATGGTAAAAGAAAGGCCGAGCTGCTAAGACTGATTGCGCAAGTTGAAAAGATTGATTTAGAGCAAGTTATAGCTGTTGGTGATGGAGCAAATGATTTACCAATGCTTAATATAGCGGGTTTGGGAATTGCGTTTCATGCCAAGCCGAAAGTGAAAGCCAATGCGCAACAATCAATTTCTACCATTGGGTTGGATGGCGTTTTGTATTTCTTGGGATTCAGGGATATACATATTGATAGTTAATAATTGTTAGTTGACAGTTATCAGTTTATAGTTAAAAGAGTTTGAAATTAAAACATGAAAAAAGCCATTGTTATAGGTGCTACTGGAATGGTGGGCACTCAACTTATTAAATTATTATTGCATACAGAAAGCTATTCTGAAATTGTTTCTTTTGTTCGTAAGCCAAGCGGAGTAAGTCATCCCAAACTAAATGAACAGATTGTTGACTTTGATAAACCTGAAAAATGGAGTGCATTAATAGTGGGTGATGTGTTATTTTCCACCATGGGAACCACCATTGCGAAAGCCAAAAATAAGGATGCGCAATTTAATGTTGATTATAATTACCAGTATTGGGTGGCGAATTATGCTGCCAAGAATGGTGTACCCAATTATGTTTTAATATCCTCGGCGGGTGCCAATTCCAAATCGAATGCCTTTTATATGAAAATGAAAGGTCAGCTTGAAGATACAGTTAACACTTTGCCTTTTAAGGTCATTAGCATTCTGCAACCCGGACAATTGGCTGGTGATAGAAAAGAAAACCGGTTGGGAGAAAAAATCGGACTTTCGTTAATGTATGGATTAAATAAAATTGGACTATTTGAGCAATACAAACCAATACAAGCCCTTGAAGTGGCTAAAGCAATGATTCATGCAGCCGAAAAAACACATTCTGCAACTTATACTTTGGATAAAGTTTTTGAATTAGCAAAGTAACCTTCTTTCTATTGATAGAAAAGCCGTTTGATAATGTATCAAACGGCTTTTTTAGTATGCCGATAAAAGCTCGTAATAAGCATTTGTCAAACGAATAATATACAAACTTTTCAGCCCCATTTTTGTTACAACTTATAGATAATTCTAAGTGTTGAACAGTCAACTTTCAGACTTTTAAATGTTTAAAACTCTGGATTGTTGACCATTAATCAGTTTTATTTGTTTCAAAATTTCAAAATCTATTTTTAATTTCAAAACGTATGAAAAAGAAAATTGGTGTGTGGGTAGATACAGAAAAAGCTGTATTTATATCGTTAAATGAAAAGAAACGAACTTTTGATGTGCATCAAATCCAACAAGGGAAAAGAATAAGCAAGTTGCCTCGAGAATTAAATGAAGTACAAGCAATTCTATCTTCCTCTATTCAAACAAAACTAAGAATTCCAGGTGATACAAAAGAATTCTCGCGCTTTGGCAGTCAGCATTATAGCACAGAACTTAAAAATGCACATAAACTTAGGAATGAAAAAAAACAGTATTTCAGAAATATCTTGATGGGAATAAAAGATGTAGACGAAGTTGTATTATTTGGTCCTTCAGTAATTAAAAAAGAACTTGAAACCGAAATAGGGAAAAATCCAAAATTATACAGTCATCTATTAGATGTGAAAACCGCAGATACAATGTCAGAGCGACAAATGGTGCGGTGGGTAGAAAATTATTTCCAGAAAAATGCCGTTAATTCAGAGCACAAAATTATGCGAATGTAATGTTTGATAAAACGCTTAGTTCGTCTAATTTTCAATAAAAAAAACCGCCACATAGCTTTAAAAAACTATGTGGCGGTTTTCAATTAACAATGCTGTTGTCCAATAATTAACGACTTATTCGGCGTTAAAAGAAAAAACTGATTAATCTACTTCACAATAAGTTTGAATTTTTGCGAAGTGTGTGCTTTGAAAAATCCCAATGCACCATTGCTTATATTTGAAGCTGGGTTGGAAGGAGTGGCACTAAATTGACCTATATTAGCATTTAATTCGTTTAAGAATTCATATACAGTCTTGTCAATGAATTGAATATCAATATTTAAAACATCATTTTTTCTTGCTTGAATGGAAAATGGTATTGGAAATGAAAAGCCTGAAGCAGCCATATCACTTCTGACTGTTATTTTATTTTGTAAGCTATCATTGCGTGTAATCACATATTGAAAATACTTATCTGCTTTTGTCTTGTTCTTGTATGAAGGTTTAAATGGAATATTATCTGCACCTGGAGTTCCTGCAGGTGGTTTTGGCCCTCCCAGGTCGGGCATTTTTACTATTGAATCAAACAAAAAACTATTCGGCATTGTAGATAAAGATGTATAAATTTCATTAGCAATTTTAACCTGTAATTTGTAGATGTGTCCTTCTTTACCAAACAGTGTTGAATCGTTATAAATACCTGATTTCAATTCAGTTAAAGTGTCAGTTTTATTGAGTAAGGTATCAGTAATTGTAACAAGCGCACCGCCTACCGTGGGAAAAGCGATTGTTTCGTCAAAATTGAGTGTCCTCGTAATTTTCACATTCGATTCTCCAGCTATGTTACTTATACTCCCTTCAATCACAATTCTGGGATTGCTTTTGTTGAGGTTGATACTAATTTCCTTTTCGCAACTGCTAAGCAGCAATAAAAGACAGATAATTAGTATGTTAGAGCGTTTGAATTTGTACATTTGATTTCTTTGGTTAAAGTAATTGGTTGAATTGTTTAATGCATTTTAAATAAAAACATTACCATTTAAAATTCCACGAAACAGACGGAATCCATCTAAATAATGATGTTTGCATGGCAACGGTTTTGTTTGGGTCAGTTTTGCTTTTTTCAAAGGTGATAATGTAAGCATTTTCGTGTCCGTAAGCATTGTAAAGGCTGAAAGACAACTCTGAAGAAAAGCGTTTGTGCTCTTTCAATTTATAAGTTGCACCCAAATCTAATCTATGATAGGCAGGCATTCTATAACCATTTCGTTCGGTATAAAGCAGAATGTTATTTCCTGCAACTTCATATTTCCCACTCGGAAAAGTAATCGCATTGCCCGTTTGATACACCCAAACAGCCGAAACATTCCAGCGTTTAGAGATGTCATACATGGTTACTATCGAAATGTCGTGTGTCCTGTCCTGACGAGCCGCATACCATTGACTATTATTTATGCCATCAATCTGCTTTTCCGACCGCGAAAGTGTATAACCCAGCCATCCAGTGAACTTTCCTTTGTTCTTTTTTAGTAATAATTCCAATCCATACGCACTGCCTTTGCCATACAATAATTGGGTTTCAATAATTGGTGCTCGTTCATTGGCATTGTCCTTGTAATCAATTTGGTTTAGCATTGATTTATAGTATGTTTCGGCACTAAATGCATACATATTGTCCTTGAAGTTGAGATAATATCCTGCCGACACCTGATTGCCAATTTCGGGTTTGACTATATTATTGCTCATAATCCATTTGTCGGTCGGACTACCAGATACAGAGTTGGTAATCAGGTGCATATTTTGTGTGTTGCGGGTATAAGCAGCTTTTACCGAACTGTTTTCACCCAGCGCGTAGCTTAACGAAACACGTGGTTCAAACAAAAAGTAATTTGTTACAATTCCTGGTTGATTAATGGTATCGGTCACATTGTTTTTAGCATCCAAATTGTAATAATCGCTACCGCCCAAAACGGTAAAACTGCTCACCCTCAGCCCTGCATTTATTTTCAATTTTTCCATTGCCTGCCAATCGTTGGCTATGTACAAAGCAGATTCCACACCATTTCTGATTTGTTTGGTATTGGCAGCAATGGTTTCACTTGTTATTTGCCCTGGCGTAATGGTATGATGGATAATGTTATAACCTATTTTCCATTCATTATTGGAATTTGGAAAGTATTGAAACTCTTGTTTCAGATTCCAATCTCTAATACGTGAAAGTATTGAAAATTTAAGGCTATCGCTGCTGATGTTAATCTTATAATCGTAGTTACTGTAAATCAAGGAAGTATTGCTGAATAACTTGCTATTGTACAAGTGATTCCATCGCATGGTGCCAGTTGTGTTTCCCCAGTCAATGCTAAAACGATTGCTCAATGCCAACACATCACGACCAAAGTATCCTGAAACAAAAAGGCGGTCTTTATCCGAAAAACGATAATTTAGCTTGGCATTAAAATCATAGAAATACAGCTGGTTATCTTTAAACTTGTCGGTTAATTTTAAAAATACATCTGCATAAGTTCTTCTGCCCGAAATAAGAAACGAAGATTTTCCTTTTTGCAACGGGCCTTCAATGTTCAGTTTAGATGAGATTAGCCCAATCCCACCACTCACACCATAATTCTGATTGTCGCCCTCGTTCATTTTTACATCTACTACCGACGATATGCGTCCTCCAAACTGTGCAGGAGCGGTGCCTTTGTAAAGTGAAACATCCTTGATGGCATCCGAATTGAAAGTAGAAAAGAAGCCCAATAAATGGGAAGCATTGTACACTGGAGCATCGTCCAGCAGGATAAGGTTTTGGTCAATGGTACCGCCACGAACCGTGAATCCACTTTGCCCGTCGCCACCCGATTTTACGCCAGGCAACAATTGTATTATTTTCAGAATATCTCTTTCGCCAAATATAACAGGCAATTTACTGACTGTTTCCACACTCATTTTTTCCACACCCATTGTCGATTGTCGCACATTTTCATTCTCACGGGTTCCCGTTACAACTACTTCTTTTAGAGTGGCTGTATTATCTTCCATGGCCACATTTAAGGTTTTATTTCCTGTAAGTGCCACATTTATATTTTGTTTCTGATGTCCAATATATGAAAATACTAATTCGTAGTTTCCTTTTGGTAACGAAAGGGAGTAGAATCCATAATCATTGCTTGTCCTCCCAATGTGTGAGCTGTTTTTGACCAATGCGATTGCACCAATGATAGATTCACCAGTTTTTTTGTCGGTAATATAACCACTTATTGTAAACGATTGTGCAGAAAGAATGGTTGCGTTGAGGAAGAAGATTAAAATCAGTGTTGTATATTTCATTATTTAACGCTATGGTTTATTTGATTTTTGTTGTTGTGTTTTTGTTTGTTGATTTTGTTAATAGAAAAACCAAGTATTCCACCTAAAATAAGGGTCATTGAAAATATAGGAACTAACATTATCGGATTGCTCCATCCAATAATTATGGCTGAAGGAAGTAGCACCAAAAATGAAATCAGAACACCCTTGAGAATGGAATTTATTTTCCAATCTACAGTAGAAATAAAAATGCCAACTACCAGCCACATTGATAATGCTGATAAATTTGCATCCCAAGTCAATTGCTGCACCAACATTGGAATAACGTCAATTATTCCAGCCAATAGACCTAACAAAATTCCAACTTTTAAATTTTTCATGATTGTATTGATTAATTTATGGTAGAATTATTTATCAAAAATTAAACAGAATAAAAAAGTGTTTTGTTCATGTCATTTTGATATTTCAATACTTAAAAGGACAAAGTAACAATAATACTATTCAAATGAAGAAAGAGCTCAAAATCAAATCGATAATGAGCTCCTTTTTACTTGTAAATTAATCTTTGTACATTAATTGATTATTTCAAATCCTGTATAAGGAATCAATGCTTTTGGAATACGAATGCCTTCTGGTGTTTGGTTATTTTCGAGCAACGCAGCTACAATACGTGGCAAAGCCATTGCGCTACCATTCAAAGTATGAACCAGTTGCGTTTTTTTATCGTTGCCTTTGAAACGACATTTCAGGCGATTGGCTTGGTAACTTTCAAAGTTAGAAACCGAACTTACTTCCAACCAGCGTTCTTGCGCTGCAGAATATACTTCAAAGTCGAAGGTCAATCCCGAAGTGAAACTCATATCGCCAGCACACAAACGTAGAATGCGCCAAGGCAATTCCAGTTTTTCTACCAATGTTTGCACGTAACTTACCATTTGGTCAAGCGTTTCGTATGATTTGTCAGGATGTTGAATTTGCACAATTTCCACTTTGTCGAATTGGTGCAAGCGGTTCAAACCACGCACATCTTTGCCATACGAACCAGCTTCGCGACGGAAACAAGCAGAATAAGCAGTATTTTTGATTGGTAAATCGTTCTCATTTAGCATTACATCGCGGTAGATATTAGTCACGGGTACTTCTGCTGTAGGAATCAAATACAAATCATCAATCGTACAGTGGTACATTTGCCCCTCTTTATCAGGCAATTGTCCTGTGCCGTAGCCCGAAGCAGCATTCACCACATAAGGTGGCTGCACCTCCAAATAACCAGCTTCCACTGCATTGTCCAAAAAGAAATTGATAAGCGCACGTTGCAAACGTGCACCTTTTCCTTTGTAAACTGGAAATCCAGCACCAGAGATTTTCACACCCAATTCAAAATCAATCAGGTCGTATTTTTTTGCTAAATCCCAATGTGGTACGGCTTCCGAATGAAGTTTAGGCATTTCACCGCCTGAACGCTCCACCAAATTATCTTCAGGTCGTTTTCCTTCTGGCACGCTTGAGTGTGGCAAGTTTGGTATTTGCACCAACAACTCATTCAATTTCAGCTCAGCACCATTTTGTTGGTCGCCAAGTGTTTTGATGGTTTCCTTTAGTTCGGCAATTTTTTCTTTATATTGGTCAGCTTCAGCTTGTTTTCCTTGTTTGAAAAGCATTCCGATTTCTTTCGACAAGTTGTTCAGTTCGGCTGAAGCATTGTCCACTTGAACTTGAGCTGTTTTGCGCAGACCGTCCAAATCCAATATCTCGGCAATAATTGCAGTACCGTCGAAATGTTTTTTTGCCAGACGATTAATAACGTCGTCTGTATTTTCGGTGATATATTTGAGTGTAAGCATGTTTTGTTTTGTCAAAAGTCAAAAGACAAAGGTCTAATGACTTATATATAAATACTTTTACTTCAATAGCCAACTGATAACTGTTGACTGATAACTGTTGACTGAAAAAAAACTCCCGCAATTTTACACTACGGTAAAACAACAGGAGTTTTTTTAATTCTTTAGCGGAAAAAGTCTTTAAGTCCCTTTAGGGATTTAGGTCTATTCAGCTACGATAGGTTGTATTGAAACAAATGATTTGTTGTCTTTCTTTTTTCTAAATACTACGATTCCAGGAACCAAAGCAAATAAAGTATGGTCTTTTCCCATTCCAATGTTTTCACCAACGTTGTGTACTGTACCACGTTGACGTACTATGATGTTACCTGCTTTTGCAAATTGACCACCGTAAATTTTAACGCCAAGTC
>JBAXAD010000115.1:0-11474 GCA_037142715.1 Paludibacter sp.
AGGAATTGGGGCAAAATTGCTGCTTAACAATAACTTTTTTATAACGAACCATTGAGTAAACGAGAACCTTATTTACTAGCTAATACATCAATTAATAATTCTAAATAAAAATAATCAACTAAATAAACGACAATAAAAAGCATGAAACAAAAATTCAATATATTAATAATTGCTATTTTGATAGCAAACATCAGTTTTTCGCAAACGATATTAAAGGATTCTATACACTTGGAGGAAGTAGTGGTAACTGGTTCAAAAATAGGAATTTCAAGGAAAATCGTCCCCATGTCAGTTTCTCTGATTTCCAAAAAAGACATTGAAAACAGTGGACAAATGAATATTTTGCCAGCATTGAATACTTACGTACCTGGAATATTTGTTACTGAACGTAATATATTAGGTTTTGGGGTTGCGGCAACTGGTGCTGGCTCCATAAGTATGCGCGGCGTGAGTAGCGCTCCCAATACGGATGTGCTGGTTTTGATTGACGGCCAACCACAATACCAAGGTATTTTTGGTCATCCGCTGGCTGATGCTTATGTGGCTTCAGATGTGGAGAAAGTGGAGATTATTCGTGGCCCCGGCTCCATACTTTACGGTTCAAATGCCATGGCGGGCGTGATAAACATCATTACTAAAAAGCAAAAAGAAGAAGGCGTAAAAGTAAATCTTGGCGCTTCTTATGGCTCTTACAATACGCAAAAGTACTTTGGTACAATTGGTTACAAAAAAGACAAATTGAGCATATTTGCATCTGTAAATCATGACCAAACCGACGGTTTGCGCGACAGCACAGATTTCAATATCACAAATGGATATGCTAAAGTGGGTTATGAATTGAATAAACATTTCAATCTGAACGCTGATTACAGTTTGGCAAAGTTTAATGCAAACGACAATGGGCCAAGCTATAAACCAGCATTTTTAAATATTGACGTCACTCGCGGAAAAACGTCTTTGTCGCTCGACAACAAGTTTGAGAATTCGGAAGGAAGTATCAAATTCTATCACAATTATGGCACACACAACCTTTCTGATGGTTTTTATTCTACAGATAGGAATAGTGGCATGATGTTATTTCAAACCATAAAAGTAGCGAGTGGAACTAATGTCACTTTTGGCACTGACTTGAAACAATTTGGGGGAAAAGCAAATCAAGGATTTAAAAAAGACACAATGATAACTGTCAACGAGTTAGCTGTGTATGCTTATGCACAACAAACCTTGTTCGAAAGAATAAACGTAAGTGCTGGATTACGACTCGAAAACAATTCGATTTTTGGCAATGAATTGGTTCCAATTGGAGGATTGACTTACAATTTATCAAACGAAACTACTTTTAAAGTGTCTGTTTCTAAAGGCTTTAGAAGTCCTACTATTATGGAATTGTATCTTTATGCACCCAATCCAATGTTGCAGCCTGAAAGTATGATGAATTATGAAGTGAGTTGGTTACAAAGTTTACTCAACAATCATTTGAATCTGGACTTGACAGCTTTTCGTGTTAAAGGTGATAATTTAATACAGGTTGTTGTACCACCGTTTCCTGCAAAAAGGGAGAATTTAGGTTCGTTCGACAACCATGGAATTGAATTCTCCGCCAAATACTTAGTAAACACAAGCCTATACATTAACCTAAACTACAGCTATTTGGATTTGGAAAAAATAGTGATTGCTGCCCCTCGTGAACAACTCAACATCAGCATGAATTATGGCTATAAAACCTGGAATTTGAACCTTTCGGCACAACACATTGATAAACTTTATACAGACATTCCATCACTTACAACTCAAAACTATACTTTATTGAATGCTCGCGTTTCAGTAAAACCAATGAAGAACCTTGATGTTTTTGTAATGGCTAATAATTTATTGAACCAAAAATATGAAATAAACCATGGTTATCAAATGCCTGGCATTTATTTCAATACTGGGTTCAATGTGAGGTTTTAAACTTGCAATCAATTCTTTTTGCCGCCCATTGTATTAAAACGATAGGAGAAAACAAGCATTACAAAGCTTTTTAGGGTATTGAACTGCTGGTCTTCCACATAATTGCTCGACACAATCTGGTTGACACTCAACTGTTGTTGTAGTATATCGTTGAATAACAGCGTGATGGTACCCGAATTATGCTTCAGGAAGTTTTTGCTGATTTCGGCATTCCAAAGCATTTCACTGCGGTTGTATTCAGCCGAAAAACCTGTGAGAGAACGATAATTCAGCTCAGTGGAAATGGTCCATGACTTTGGCAAAGTGAATTGCGCGTTAAAAAACCCACCGAGCGACGATGTGCGTTTTGACAGCATACTTTCTACAGAATAGGTGGTATTGGCAAGTTCGTAATTTGCTTTGGTAATCATGTAAAGCCACTCCCATTTGAAAGTAAGTCCTAATTCTTCCTTAGCCGAGGAAGTTGTGGCAATGGTTTTTTGGCTTTCAGCTACTTTGTTGATTGTTGAAAAACCAATGTTATTGCGCACAGCCAATTGCGTATAATTATTAATTTGGAAGTGGCTTCCAATGGGGCGATTGTACATCATCATGCCGTTGGCATTCCACGAGCCCGATTGATTGATGGGCATAGTGGTTTTCACTCCTGTCACATCATCGTAGTTTGTAAAGTTGATAATGTCGTTCAGAATGTAATTGCCTTCCACATTCACTATTAATGATTGTTGGGTTTTGCGATTGTTATTTGTAAATCTAAAGCGGCTCCAATGGGTAAATTTTGGCGAAAGGTTGGGGTTTCCCATGCGAATATTGGTGGGATTGGTTTCGTCGCGCGAAGGGTCGAGTTGGTACACGGATGGCGATTCTGAACGCCCTCTGTAGTCGAAACGAATATTTTTTCCTTTCCCCATATTGTATGTCAAATACGCATTGGGAGCATAATTAAAGGTTTGCAAACCTGGAAAATAGGTAATTGTCGAATCTAATCCTGAAGCTGCTCCGTTTTGAATAAACGATAAACTGCGAATATAAGATGGATTGTAATCAACTCCAATGGTGTAGGACAGTTTTTTTAAAACTCCTCGGTAACTAATTCCCAACTGCTGTGTAAGTGTATAATTGTCAAGACTTTTACTATACGGCAAATCCAGCACTGTATATTCATTGGTCAACAAATCGGGTTTAAAATTATTTTTTATATTTTCGCGATTACTTGTTTGTACCCAATAAACAAACTGCAAAGAATGTTTTTCGGCAATTGGTTCAATATAGGAAACATACATTCGATTTGTGAAATTTGTGGCATTGTTTTCCCACTGCTGGTCACGATTTACAAGCTTTTTACTGCGATAATAGAAGTATTGGGCATTTGTTTCGCCATCACCTTCGCTGTTCGAGAATTTAGAATCGAGGCTTAACGAAAGTTTGCGGTTTTTCTTTGCAAAATCATGCGAAATAGTAAAAATTCCACGTAAATTTAATTCTGGAGTATTTGAACTTCGTTTGTAACGATTTGAATTTACCGAGTCGCGTAAGGTATTTCCAGCTTGCAATAAAGTATAACCTTCATCATTACGTGTTGTAGTAACATAAGAGGCAGATGGCGAAAAGGAAAAAACCCAATTGTCGAGCTTTCGGTTTTCTATTTTGGCACTGAAACGAATGCCGTTTTCTCTACTAAATTGCTTGGCGGTATCTGTTTGAAAAGAGGTACTATCTTGCAAATAATACTGACGCATGGAATTACGGCGCACCACCGTTTCGTTAAATCCGTAGGAAATGTCTCCATTCATCAACCAAGGTTCTTTAGGGGTGTTGCTATTATTGTCTTTTCCCGACGAAAAGTTGATACCACCCGAAAGAGAGGAATTCAAACCCGGCTTTCCACTGCCAGCAGTACTGCCGCCACTGCCAGCGTTCATGCCGTTGATATTATTGCCATTGGCCACAATGCCTAGCTGCGACTCTTCCACCAACCGTGCAGCAAAAGTATTGACTGAATAGCGCATCAAATTTCCCTCGCTGCCATTCAATTCCTGACCAGCACCCATATTGCTGCTCACCAACCAACCGCGTTTTTTTCCTTTCTGAATGGTAATATTTATGGTGGTATTTTCCTCACCATCATCTACTCCAGTGAGTTTGGATAGTTCTGATTTGTCGTCAATAATCTGCAATTTATCCATTATTTCTGCAGGAATATTTTTAATGGTTAGGTTTGGATTGCTTCGGAAAAAGTCCTTGCCATCCACCATTACCTTTTTCACTTCTTTACCATTGACCAAAATTTTGCCATCTTCGGTAATGGTAATTCCGGGCAACCGTTTTAGCAAATCTCCCACCACAGCATTGTCTTTGAGCTTGTAAGCTGCTGCATTGTATTCCAACGTATCCGTTTTTACAACCATCTCCGAGCGTTGCCCCACCACGGTGGCTTCACCAAGCGTAATTGTATTTTCGTGTAAAACTATATCGTTGAGATTTTTACGAGGTTCATTCGGAGTGATTTGAACCGATTGGTATAAATTCTTGTATCCCAAACAAGAAACAAACAGAAGGTAATCTTTTCCGGCAGTTGCTTTAAAATCAAAATTACCTAATTCGTCTGTCATTTTTCCAGCAATCATTGTACTATCTTTGATTGATAAAAGTCGTACGGTAGCATATCCGAGCGGAATAGTATCGTCATTTTCTTTCACTACAATCTTTCCCGACAATTGAATATTTCGAGTAATTGTTTGTGAATGAAGATATGTGAGAAAAACAGAACAAAACAATAAAACTACAGTGGTAAAATTCCTTGGAAGTATAGATGAAAAAACAACAGGATTCTTGAGAATTCTGTTGTTAATAAGTTTAGAAACGGGTATTATTGGGTGCATTATTATTGGAAAATTATCTTCTTATCCTTATTTGAATAGCATTTTCGATGGGTTTTTCGCTAAAGAAAATCAAGTAACCACCACCACCGGCACCACTCACTTTCCATCCCAAAACATCTTTCTTATACAAATCAATTTGCTCCAAAATGTCAGGCGAAACCATGTTTGGGAACATGGCAATTTGTGCTTCAAAGCTATCAATCATTGCTTTACCTGCCGACGCAGCATCTTGTTGCTGCAATGCTTTCCAGCAATTTTCGGTGGCTTCACTTAGTCGCTTTGCTCCTATTTCATCTATTTTTGTATTGGCAAGCACGTCGTAACTTTCCTTCCGCGGATAAAGCGGAATCATCCATATCCGTTCTTCAATCCATTCCAACACTTCCGATACTTGAACTGCTTGAATATCAGTAGGCCAATAGCCACCATCGTAAAAATACTTGTTCAATCCGGGCATAGTAATACCCAATGAATCTTGCGAACCACTCACATATTTGGTTCCAGGTGGATTTTCGAAACAGAAAAGGGTTTTAGCAAGTTTTTCTTTATCACCGTCTGGTATATCAGTTTGCCAAAGTTCAATGGCTTTTTTGCGACTGCTGGTTGACATTCCGCTGCGGTCATTGAATTCAAAATCGGGTTCTATACATATGGTAATTACCGAGCCACTGGCATATTTACTCACATAAGGTTGGTCGAGCCAGCCACCAGCCAAATCTAGTCGGTATGGAATTCTGCATTCCTGGCGCAAAGCCGTGGTGGAGCGTGTTGGCAAATTTCCGTGCGGAATACGCTTGCTGACCACGTATTCAATGTTCAACTCTTTGCACAAAGCTTCCTTTGCAGGTGTATGTCCATCGGCATTCACAAAGAAAATATCGGGTTGCAACAACTTGAATTCCTCCAAAAAATCGAGCAATCCGCCGCCTTTATTAATCCAGGCATCAGTCACCACTTTCAAGGCTTTCACCATATACAGACGCTCGGCATCCGAATTGATAGTTTTGCGCGCTTTCAAGTCGTTGATGGTTTTATCGGAACCAATGCCCACATATAAATCGCCATAACGGGCAGCTTCCTCAAAAAACGCCACGTGTCCACTGTGTAGCATATCGTAGCAACCACTTACAAATACTTTCTTCATTATTAAAAAGAATTAAATCGAATTATTGGAACTGAAATATTAAGACTACAAAAATAGTAAAAATAGATGAACAACCTAACTTTAAGTCTAGTGTAATTAAAATAACGATATAAATATCTAATTATTAATCAAAAAACACCGAATGAAATCTCATCCGGTGTCTTTCAATAGTAAATAGTAAATCCTTATAGACTTTCTCCGAAATCTTCTTTGAATTTCGCCATCAATTTCACTGGCCAATCGCTGGTAGGTTCCAATCCGCCCATGAAGAAACGCAATACTGGTGGCTCATACACGAAACGTAAACCGCCAATTAACAAGCGATTATCGTACAACCATGACAAACGGTCTTCTACATATTTAATTTGCGAAAGCGTGAAAACACGGCGAGGAACAGCCAAACGAAGCAATTCCATATCGGCATAAGTTTCGTTTCCGTATTCGTCGCGTTGGTTGGAAATGGAACCGCGCTCCATGCCACGAACACCCGAAATCAAGAACAAAGCTGCTGCCAATGCACCAGCTGGATATTCTGTTTGTGGAATGTGCGCACAAACTTGCATCGCATCAACATGAGCACCCAAAACGCCTGCTGGCTTAATTACAGGAACGCCTTTTGCATCCAAAGCTTCCACCAAGTATTTGATAAAACCTGGACTTTGGCAAATCATTGTTTCGTCCAAAGTTTCGTAAAGTCCAACTGCCATTGCTTCAATTTCGCGAATAGAAATACCACCATAAGTAGTAAAGCCTTCGAAAAGTGGTACCAAAGCCTCCAATTCTTTGTAAATTTCAATTTTGTCGGTACACATTCCGCCACCTCTTGAAGAACTGATTTTTCGTGCCGAGAAATATACCAAGTCGGCCAAAGCAGTCATGGTTCTCATAATTTCGCCCATCGAAGCATCCTTAAATTCGGCCTCACGTTTCATTACCAAATAGGCATTTTCGCCCAATAAACTGGCATCAAGAATAACACGAATGCCATATTTTGTTGCCATTGCACGTACATCACGCATGTTTTGCACAGAAAATGGTTGGCCGCCAATCAAATTGGTAGAAGCTTCCATGCGAATAAAAGGAATATTGGCAGCTCCATGACCAAGAATGGTTTCTTCCAATTTTTCAATGTTCATATTGCCCTTGAAAGGGTGATTGGAATTAATTACATACGCTTCAGGATAAAGCAATTCTGCAATTTTACCTCCATTTTGGGTAATGTGCGCCATGGCTGTGGTAAAGTGGTAGTTCATTGGCACTAAACTGCCTTTTTTTACGTAAGCAATAGAAATGATGTTTTCGGCAGCACGACCTTGGTGAACAGGAAGAAGGAGTTTTTTGCCCAATACATCTTCAACGGCTTTTTGTAGGCGAACAAAACTTTGAGAGCCGGCGTAAGCATCATCGGCTTGCATCATGGCAGCCAATTGATTGTCGCTCATAGCATTGGTACCACTATCGGTGAGCATATCCAGAAAAACGTCCTTAGTGCCGAGACGGAAAGTGTTGAATCCACCTTCATAAAGTGCCTCCAATCGACGTTCGATGGGCACTAAATGTAATTTTTGAACAATGCGTACTTTGTGTAACTCCAATGGAATGTTTTCTCCGCTGTAAAATTTAATTTCTTGCATAATAATAGAAAATAAGTTGTTTTTTTGTGATATAAAATATGTTTTCGATATTAATTTTCTAATTGGATATTACAGATTAACCAGTTCTAAATGATTTATGGTTCGGAGACTAGGTTCATTTTTAAAATTATTTATTTGGGACAGCAAAGATAATAATTATTTAATATAAAGGGCAAAAAAAGAGACAAATGATAGAAAAACCAGCGATAATAATTCAATTCAAAAACAATCATATTCTAATATGTTCATTTTCATGAAATAGAATTTTGCAAGTCTGCTCAAAATCCAGATAATATTATCGATTAAAAGCTATTATTGATTGAACAAATATCTAAAATTCATCTTTCATTTTATCAAATTATACAGTTCGATACTGCTTTTTTCATTTAGTTGCTTGTGTTCAAAGAAATTATTTTCAATAATTGAACCTTTATATACGATTATTTAAACCAAATGATTACTTTTGAAAAAAAAAATTAAATCAATATGAAAAAACTAATCCATCTCACAATTGCTTTGTCTATCTCACTTTCTATTTTCAGTCAGTCGGCCAATACATTCTTCAATAGAGGTGCGGCAAAACATGATGCTCAAGATTTTAAAGGTGCAATTGAAGACTTTACAGAAGCCATCAAAAAAAAGCCTACTGATGCAAAAGCATATTTAGCCAGAGGTATTTCAAAATATCATCTGCAAGACTTCAAAGGTGCTATTTTAGACCAAGAAAGGGCATTGGAGTTAAATCCTAAATTTTGTGATGCTTATTTCAACAAAGCTGATGCGAAATATGGACTTCAGGATTATGCTGGAGCAATTGAAGAATATACCAAAGCGATAGCTTGTAATCCAAATGACGCAATGGCTTTTGTTAGCAGAGGTTTGACCAAACAATACATTAAAGATTATGCGGGGGCAATTTTGGATTTTTCAAAGGCAATAGATGTCAATCCAAAACTGGCAGATATTTATGTAAATAGAGGTGTTGCTAAATCATATATGGGTGACTATAAGGATGCTATTGAAGACTATACTAAGGCAATAAAAATCAATCAAATTTCGGAGGCTTATTACCAAAGAGGCGTTGCAAAGGATGCGCTATTAGAATATAAAACTGCAATAAGCGATTTCAACAAAGCAATAGATATCAATCCCAAAGTAGCCAAATACTACCACAACAGAGGATTGACAAAAGTCAATATTAAAGACATTGAGGGAGCAGTGATTGACTTTTCGAAAGCCATTGATACAAATCCAAGGTTTTCTGAAGCCTTCTACTGCAGAGGCGTTTACAGCATTGAATTGGGACTAATTGTAGATGCATGTTCGGATTTTACGAGAGCTACAGAACTGGGAAATGCGAAAGCAAAAAAAGCGAAACTTCAATATTGCAAGTAAACTTATTCTTACCAAATAAAAAACAGAACGTAAGCATTTACGTTCTGTTTTTTGTTTATATCAAAATGTAATTTCATTTACATAGGATCCACATCCAAGTTTACCCACAAAGCTTTGAACTGAGGCTGCGCAATGACCTGATTGGTTACTTCACGAAGTAATTCTTTGGCCTTTTCGGGCGAAGCTTCCACCTCAAATTTAAGTAATATGTGCTTGATATACATGTTCTGAATGCGTGAAACTGAAGGAACATTCGGCCCTAACACTCTTACGCCAAACACAGCTCGAAGGTCGGCAGCCATTCTGTTGGCAGCTTGATTGAGCACTTTCGGGTCGCGATGTCGCAGCACAATTTGTATCATACGGAAATAAGGCGGATACTTGAACAGCTTTCGTTCATCGCATTGCGTTTGGAACATGGCCTTATAGTCATTGCGGATAACCTGACCAATCACGGGATGCTCCGGCGAAGAAGTCTGCAAAACCACCGTACCGCGCTTGTTCTTCCGCCCTGCCCTACCGCTTACTTGCGCCATCAATTGATAGGCCCGTTCGTGCGCCCTGAAGTCGGGGAAGTTCAGCATATTATCGGCATTGAGGATACCCACTAGGCTCACCCGTTCAAAGTCCAATCCTTTTGAAACCATTTGCGTACCAATCAAGATATCCACTTTCTGCTGCTCGAAATCACCAATAATTTTCTCGTACGATTTTTTGGAACGCGTAGTATCCAAATCCATCCTCGACACACGGGCATCGGGGAAGATAAGTTTTATTTCGTCTTCAATTTTTTCGGTGCCAAAGCCTTTGGTGGCAAGCGTTCCGGGCGTTCCACAGGCTGGACAGATATTGGGAATGGGCTGCGTGTAGCCGCAATAGTGACAAGTGAGCGTATTGAAAACCTTGTGAACGGTGAGGCTCACATCGCAGTTTTGGCAATGCGGCACAAAAGCGCAAGCCTTGCATTCGATATAAGGTGCATAGCCACGACGGTTTTGAAACAGGATAACCTGCTCGTGATTTTGAAGTGCTTTGGCAATTTTCTCCAACAACAAAGGCGTGAAATGGCTTTCCATTTCTTTTTTCCGATAAGCTTCTTTGGTATCAACGACAAGGATTTCGGGCATCGCCATGTCTTCATGCCGCTCATTGAGCTCCACCAAACCGAACTTTCCCGACAAGGCATTTTGATAGGTTTCCACAGCTGGAGTGGCTGTGCCAAGCAATGTTTTGGCACCATGCATACTCGCCAAAACAATGGCGGCATTGCGCGCATGATAGCGCGGTGCGGGATCGTATTGCTTGTAGCTCGACTCATGCTCTTCGTCCACAATCACCAATCCCAACTGGCGGAAAGGCAGGAAAATGGACGACCGCACGCCAATAATCACATCGTAAGTTTTATCATTCAGCACATTGTTCCAAATTTCCACCCGCTCGGCATCAGAGAATTTGGAATGATACACACCGAGCTTCCGTCCGAAAACACGTTTCAAGCGGGTAGTGAGTTGGGTGGTCAGGGCAATTTCGGGAACCAAGTAAAGCACCTGTTTTCCATCCGCCAATGCTTTATTTATGAGTTGTATATAAATCTCTGTTTTGCCACTGGAAGTTACACCATGCAGCAGCACCACGGATTTTGACAAAAACTGTTTTTCTATTTCGGAGTAAGCGGTTTGTTGAAATTCATTAAGCGCATATTGCTCCGAAGTCTGAATTTCAGACACATCCAATCGACCAATTTCCTTCACATAGGTTTCCAACGCGCCACGTTCCACCAGTCCATTGAGCACGGCAGCCGAAGCACCTGTTCGCTCCAACAATTCCTTGCGGGACACTTCCCGCTTTTTGGCAGGAATCAAACATTTGGACAAATCGATGTACATCATCAGCACATCCAGTTGTTTTTTGGCACGACTCAACTCATCAAATAACTTGCGCAAATTATCTTCCTTTGCAGCTTCGTCGGTAAGACGGACGAAAGTATCTGTTTTGGCACGGAACTTTTCGGTCAGTTCCTCGCTAATTTCCACTGCGCCTTTTTCCAATAACTGTTTGAGGGTAGGCATGGTGTCGCGCATTTCGGTAAGTTTGTTTAGCTCCGACACACTGATGGCTTTACCGTCGGAAAGTGCATCCAGCACCTTGTCTTCTTTTTCCGACAGCTGCGTTTCCGCTTCATAGTCGGGGTTGATGCGCACCTGCGTTTCGCTTTCCAACTTCAAACCAGCCGGAACAGCCGCCTGATATACATCGCCCAAAAAGGCCTGATAATAAGAAGAAACCCAGTCCCAAAACTTCATTTGCGGACGACGCAGAATGGGTTCATTGTCCAGCAAACACAGAATATCCTTGGCTTCGTAAATGGTGGGCGAAACGGTATGCACCAGATAAATCACCGCCGTATACATTTCGTCCACAATCACCAATCCCAACTGGCGGAAAGGCAGGAAAATGGACGACCGC
>JBAXAD010000116.1:0-11418 GCA_037142715.1 Paludibacter sp.
CTGGAAAAGTAACTAAACCTGCTGGAAAAGTAACAAAACCTGCTGGAAAAGTAACTAAACCTGCTGGAAAAGTAACTAAACCTGCTGGAAAAGTGACAATACCAGTTGGAAATGAAACGATACTAGTTGGAAATGGAACAATACCAGTTGAGAGTGATAAAATACCTCTTTTTAAGTACCTCAGAGACATAATATAATCTTAGGTAATCAAAATATAATTACAAAATAACTCAAGCGAACTCAAACGAAACGCCCGGAATGCTTACTTAGTTCAAGGGAACTCAGCCGGAAAGCCGAGAAGGTACCCTTACGCCAAGGGAACTCAATAGGATGGCCGGGAAGGTTCCTTCAACTCCAAGCGAACTCAATCGGAACGCCGATAAGATTCCCATACGCTAAGGGAACTTAAAAGAATAGCCCAGAAGGTTACCTTACGCCAAGGGAACTCAATCGTAATTCTCCCTATGCCCCAAACCAATTTGGTGTTTTTGTAAATTTGAAGTTCATTCATGAAACTTAACTAACCCTTACAGCGGTTATGACCTGATTCTAGCTCAATACTTTACATAATGTTGTAATGCTTTCGTAATAAGCTTGTCGTTATAAAGTAATTTATATTTATTATTCATGTATTGGTTTAGTAACCAATTTTTAAACTGCTACAAATACCTTTGTCCACGAAAATAAGTACTGAATGATTTTTGAGATTGAATTCATACTATTGATGTGTTTGGCTTTAATATATCAAAGTAGATGAATAGAAAATATATTTTTGATTATAAACAGGTATAATAGTTTAAATAATTTAAAGACAAACAAAAATGAAAATGAAATTTTTACTAGTCGGTGGTTTCTCGTTGTTAGCTAATTCGTTTATGGCGCAAAGCACTGTTGTAAATGACTCTATTGGAAAAACGATTGCAACAAGTATTTCACGTGTAAGTGCTTCAACTCTTGCTGCTCCATGGACTAAAGAAATCGCATTACAATATAATATGGCAATACTAGCCAAGTTATATAAAAACGGTGTGTTATTTCAACCAACTGGTGTATTGTTGGGAATATTTAAAGACAATAAATGTTGGGGATATGCTGGTATAGGCACCAGTCCAGTTGGGCCACTAATGAATGTAACTATGGGATATAACACTGCAACAGCTAGTGGTTTTACTTACAAAGTGTATGATCCAGCGTCTGGCGGACAAATATATGAAGTAGTAGAAACCGTAAATTTCAAAAGTAATACTCCTGTAGGTTTAATCAATGCACCAATATCTTTAAATGTGAAATTTGCAATTGCGGCTACTTCTTCTGATGTTATAAAAGGATCTGTAAGTGGAATAACCGGTAGTTTTACATCAGGTCAAGCTATTTCACTTACAGCAACTCCCACAACTGGCAATAGTTTTGTTAATTGGACTAATGGTGGTACTATAATGTCGACAGATGCTGTCTATGCATTTACTGCTTCGGAGAATAGAAATCTAATTGCAAATTTTGTTGCCAATTATAATGTTACTGCCACACCTAGTGATGTACTAAAAGGAAGCGTTACTGGTGGTGGTTATATTGTTCCTGGACAAGCTGTATCACTTACAGCAACTCCAACTTCGGGAAATCGTTTTATAAAATGGACTGTGGCAGGTGTTACAGTATCTACAAGTGCAACTTACAATTTTACTCCTAATGCAAATAAAACATTAGTTGCAAATTTTGATGTCATCTCATCAAATCAAGTAACTGTTACAAATGCAACTTCTTCCGATATAACAACAAATAGTGATGTTACCATAAATAATGGAGGTACCTTGTCAATAGATGTAGCCAAAGAAGTTTATAGTTTATCAGTAGCAACAGGTGCCAAAATTGATATTAAAGCTCCATTGACAGTTAATACTGACGTAATTTTAGCTCCAGGTGCCAAAATTGATTTAACGCAACCGTTGACTGTCGTAGGTGATGTAACCTTTAAGGCTGATCAAAATAATTCGTTTAGTGCAAATATCGCAAGTGCTATGACAGTAACTGGTACGGTTCGTTATGTGAAAACAATGAACGATGACCAATGGTATTTCATGTCATTTCCTTGCAATGTGACTATAAGTGAAATTTCGCAAGTTGGTGGTGCTGGTCTTGGTGTTTTAGGCACTGATTGGTTTATTAATTATTATGATGGAGCTTCACGTATTAGCAACTTAGGTGCAACTTCAAACTGGAAAAATGTAACAGTAGTTACTGCTAACCATACAAATACGCTTACACTTGAAGCCAACAAAGGATATATTTTTGGATTAAAAACTGGAGTGGGTACCAAAGATCTTGCATTTATTTTAGATAAAGCTTTGGTTGCTGCAAGTGAATCAGCAGTTCGTACAATTCCTGTAGTTGCTTATGGAAATGGAGCTTCTGTAGCAACTAATCACAAAGGTTGGAATTTGGTGGGTCAACCTTACTTAAGTAGGTTTAAAGGCGCTAATGCCAATGGTTTGACTTTAATGTCATTTCCAACAGGTAAAGGTAAAACCTATTCACAAAATACGAAAGAATCATTTTCAAGTATTGATCCATTTTCTGCCTATTTCGTTCAAGCAGATGCCACTCTTGAAACCAATGGTATCGCTTTCGCTTTACTAGGTCGTCAATTAACTTCAAGTGCTGTTGAAACGAATCAAACTGATCGTGTACAACTAAATTTCACTAGTGCAACTGGTACCGACAATACAAACTTGATTTTAAGTAATGATCAAAGTGTTGAATATACCATTGGGCAAGATTTGGAAAAAATGTTAGGATTGGGAACTTCACAACCACAGGTGTATACCAATTTGAATGGCATAAATTATGCCTTCAATTCATTACCAATCAATAATGTTTCAAATTTAGCTGTAGGATTTTATACTCAAACAGCTGGTTCAAACGTGATAAGTGTAGATGCTTCTCAAGCAACTGAATTATCTCAATTGTTGCTTACCGATAATACAAATAGTACAACTACCGATTTATTGACATCGAATTATAGTTTTGTTGCTGAAGCTGGTGTAAACAATACACGTTTTTCGATTACCGCTAAACGTATCACAACCGATAACAGTATTGAATCAACAACTGATAGCCCAATAATTAGAACTGCTGGACATTTATTGACAATAAGTAACATGCAACAAGCTGCTACGGTTCGCGTATTTGATGCAATGGGTCGTTTGGTTTTCAATAAGCAAATGTCAGCTGGTTCAATTGAATTAAATTTGACAATTGCTGGAGTGTATAGCGTACAATTGCAGACAGTTGAGAAAAATTGGACTGTAAAAACGATAATCAAATAATTAGTACCAAATAATCTAAATAAATCAAAGGTGCTAAAGTTCAACTTTAGCCCTTTGAATTACTCATAAGTAAGTTTTATAAATCTTCAAAATATATAATGGTAATGAAAAATTATTATAATCAATCTACTTTTCTTATTGTAATATCAATAATGATGTTGTCTGTATTTAGTTCGTGCAAATCGGAAGGCGACAAAAAATCAAAAAGTTTGTTTTCAATAAATGCAGGAAATGAAAACTCTTTTGGTGGTCATGGAAGTAGTACATCTGCTTCAGATAATTTATATGCTAATAATTTGTCCAATTACAAATCAAAAGCAAATACCTCAGGTTCAAGTGCTGCATCAGGTCTCGATATGCCTTCAATGGCTGCACCTTCAGCAAGAATTGAAGAAGCAGATATGCAAAATGCAGCTCGAAGTAGAACCACAAGCACAAGTAGTAATGTTAATCAAAATCAAAATCAATCAAATGGATTTAAATCTTCAAATACAGATTTGAATCAAGGATTTGCACTTGTTGCAGATGCTAATACCACAATAAAAGAACGAACAGTTATTACCAAAGGTGAAAAGGCCAGTTTGAAATCGAGCGCAGCTTCATCTAAAGCGAAACCACATAAGGTTGACGGTTTGCCAGGTGAGGTAGGTTTGGGTAGCTTACCAATGGGTGATGGAATTTGGATATTATTGTCATTTGTTTGTGTTTATGCAGGAAAAAAGCTATTCTTTAATATCGCATAATCCTCTAAAAAAGGCAGATTATAGTTATATTTTATAATCTGCCTTTTTTTTATTATTCTCAATTTAATCAATTGATTTATTGGTTTTGAATGAGAATTTCATATTTAAAACTGCAATCAAATATATATTATTTGACAATATCAATTTTATGTATTTTTCATAATTAGTTACGCTTTGTATTATTGCTGAAACTTTATCAAAACGATAAAGTGCTAACAAACAGTATGTATTTATTTTTCGTAACACCAATGAAATAGTTTAGTAGCTTTTAAGCATTCTTTTTTTAATGCGTTATTAATGTTGTCTTAATGCAAAAGGAATGATAAAACTATAATTTTGCACATGAAATTTTCAAATAAAAAAATCGTGATTAAAAGAATTTTCTTTACCCTTCTTATTTTTGTATTTGCAGTAAATACTTCTGCTCAAAATCCTCTACAGGGAATTGTAACCGATGCCGAAACAGGCGAAAGTGTAATTGGCTGCAATATCTTATTACAAGGTACAACTTTAGGTACCATTACAGGAATGAATGGCGAATATACTTTCAAAAACATTCCAAACGGAACGTATAACGTAATCTATTCGTTTATATCGTACGAAAAACAGATACAAAAAGTAACCATATCTAAAGGCAGTGCTTTGGTACAGAATATAAAACTGAAAGCAGCCTCCACACAAATAAAGGATGTGGTGGTGACAGGAACCCGCAGAACCGATACAGAACTTTCCTTGTTGATGAATAACAAATTAAGTGTTTTGACAGTGAATGGAATTTCGTCTCAACAAATTGCAAAATCACAAGATAAAGATGCCTCGGAAGTGATTCGACGCATTCCAGGCGTAAGTATTCGTGAAGGTAAATTCGTGATTGTACGTGGTTTGACCGAGCGTTACAATTCTGTTTGGCTCAATGGATCTTCAACCCCAAGTAGCGAAAGTGATGTCCGTGCTTTTTCTTTCGACGTGATTCCAAGCGGACAGATTGACAATATCCTTATTTATAAATCACCGGCACCTGAGCTTCCCGCAGATTTTGCAGGAGCCATGATTAATATCAAAACCAAAAGCTTAATTGATAAGAATAGCATCACTTTTTCGTATTCTTATGGAACTCATCAAGGTACAACCGGGAAAGATTTCTATACTTATCAAGGTGGAAAAACGGATTGGTTGGGATATGATGATGGCACACGAAGTATACCTTCGGGAATTCCTACCACTGAGGATTTTAGACTGCTTTTTGATCAAACTGATAATACTAAAATTGCACAAATAAATTCTATCAGTAAATCTTTTAATTCAATACTGACTCCAACCAAAAAAACTGCAAACCCAGATGCTGATTTCCAATTGGGAATAAATAAACGATTTACAGTAGGTGATTTTTCTATAGGTTCAATATCCACATTTGGATATAATTCTACAAACACAACCACTAACAGTTCCAGACCTACTTTTGAAGCTTTTGGATATCAAGCAACCAGCAATGACCAATTCACTTATTCATCAAAAAATAGGGTTAACGTATTGTCAAATTGGGTGTTTTTATTTGGGAATAATCAAAAAATAGAGTTCCGTAATTTATTCAATAATTATGGTGATTCCAAAACAGTTACTAATAACATAGAAGATTTCGTTAACAACGGAAGAGTTCAATCGTATGAACTTGCATACGAATCGAGAATGACTTATTCAGGTCAGTTGGCAGGTAATCATTCATTTAATAACGATAAAAGTAAATTTGATTGGACTTTGGCCTATTCTTATGCAAATAAAAACCAGCCCGATTTACGTAGGTTATCAAGTTCATTGCGTTTGGAAGATAGTGAGCCCAATACCAAGTATGAACTAGATATTCCGAATTTAAGCAGATTATATCTCAATAATGATGAATTCCAAAAAAATGCTAGTGTGAATTATAGTCAAAAATTGAATATCGGTACATTTAAACCTGAATTGAAAGCGGGTATATATTTGGAAAGTAAAAGTAGAAATTTCAATTCACGAAGATTTACTTATAGCAAACAATCTGGATATAATGTTTATCTAGATAAATCGCTTCTAAGTTATAGGGACAGTGGTCTATATACAAATTCGATGATGAGTTCCATTCAAAATTTCTTCAATACCAAAATGGATTATAAAACGGGTATAATTATGAATGAAATGACTGATAAAGCCGACTCATATAGTGCCAGTAATGATTTAATAGCAGGTTATATCAGTGCAAACCTTCCAATTACAAGTTGGGCAAATGTTTATGCAGGTGCAAGAATGGAAAAGAACAACCAGCAATTAAATAGTTTTAAAAGAGATGGCTCAAGTACTACACCTGTAAGTGTCAAAAGAGATACTATAAATATATTTCCTTCCATTAATGCAACTGTAAATTTGTCGAAAAACCTTTTAATTCGATTGTCCGGAGGAGAAACTGTAAACAGGCCAGAATTTAGGGAAATATCAACTTTTGCCTTTTATAGTTTTGAAGAGAAAACATTTATGTTCGGGAATGAAAACTTAAAAAACTGTTATATCACAAATTATGATGCCAGAATAGAGTTGTATCCATCTTCCGAAGAAATTGTTTCGTTAGGTGCATTTTATAAAGATTTTAAAAATCCAATTGAACAACACATTATTCACGATGGAACTGCAGGTTGGAGCTACACCTATTCTAATGCTAATAATGCTAAATCTTATGGTCTTGAGCTTGATATCCGAAAGAGATTACATGAATTAGAGAATGCTGGTGCTTTTTCATTTTTAAGTAATCTGACTTTTGTGGTGAATGCTTCACTTATCAAATCCGAAATTACTGTCGATACTCTCACCCAACGTTCAGGTAAAAGAGAATTACAGGGTCAATCGCCATATATTATCAATTTAGGCGCTTATTACCAAGATACTAAGTCCAAGTTTATGGCTAGTATAATGTATAATAAAGTAGGTCAACGTATTTCCTTCGTTGGTGACAAAAATACACCCCATGTTTACGAAATGCCATTTAATTCATTAGATATTACGGTGGAAAAAGGGATTACCAAATGGGCAAGCCTTAAGTTTGGTGTTAAAAATCTTCTAGATAACAATATTGTTTTTCAACAAACTGATGAATATACGGATCCAGTTTCAAAACTTAAAGTGTCGAAAGTAGAATTAAGACAGCAATATAAACCTGGTATGCAGATTAAATTAGGTATAAGTTTAATTTTTTAATTTTAAAATATAGTTTTTTTATCAATTAATTCTTTTCAATTAGTTTCATTCAAAAAAAAAAAAAATGAAAAAAAATTTCTTGTTAGGTGGGTTATTGTTATTAGGGTCATCGTTGATGGCACAAAAAACAATTGACGATACCTTTTTCGACAAAGTTAGTTTTCGTGGTGCTTTTGGTACAACGGATTGGACATCAGGCTGGGCGAATTATGACCCACAAAACAAAGTGTATCCTGCAACAAGCTTAAATGTGCCAGCAGGAAACATTTCTACTAACACTACGTTAGGTTCTCCATTGAGAAATGCTGCCTCTTTTGCCGATGCTTCATTGGCTGATCCATTTTTTACACAAGTTGATTATGTAGGTGCTTTTGGTGCTACTGACTGGACAAAAGGTTGGTCAAATTTTAATCCACAAAGTACTACTTATCCTGCAACTACAGTTTCTATTGCTGCAGGTAACATTTCAAGCAACACTACTTGGACAAAAAATAATGTGTATTTATTGAATGGTTTTGTATTTGTAAACTCAGGAGTTACATTAACCATCGAGCCAGGTACAGTAATTCGTGGTGACAAGGCAAGTAAAGCAACACTTATTGTTAGTATGGGTGGAAAACTTATTGCCAATGGTACTCTTGCTGAACCCATCGTATTTACTTCAAATCAAGCTGCCGGTAGTCGTGCTTCAGGCGACTGGGGTGGAGTTATCCTGTTAGGTAAAGCACATATCAATCCAGGAACTGCTACCATTGAAGGTGGTGTTGGAACTGGTCTTTCTGCTCAATATGGTGGAACTGACAATAATGATAATTCAGGTAGTTTACAATATGTTCGTATAGAATTCCCGGGTGTTGCTTATGCTCAGGATAACGAAATCAATGGTTTAACCATGGGTGGAGTTGGTGCTGGAACAACTATTGAAAATATTCAGGTTTCTTATTCGGGTGATGATTCTTACGAATGGTTTGGTGGAACGGTTAATTGTAAACACTTAATTGCTTTAGCAGGTGTTGATGATGATTTTGATACTGACTTTGGTTATTCAGGTAAGGTTCAGTTTATAGTTGGTCTACGTCACCCAATGATTGATGACCAATCGGCTTCTGGAACTTCTAACGGTTTTGAATCAGATAATAATGCTGCTGGTGATGCAGTTAGTCCATATACAAATGCAGTTTTTTGCAATGTAAGTTTGTTTGGACCTTTGGTAACACCTTCTACTACCATTTCAAACCACTTTGGTCGTGCAATGCATATTCGTAGAAATTCAAAATTACAGGTTTTCAACTCATTATTTGCCGGTTGGAATACAGGTTTGTATATTGATGGAAATACTACACAAGCTAATGCAATTAATGGAGAATTAAAAATCAAGAATTGTATATTAGCTGGTATGAAAACAGCCAATTGTAGTGTGCCTTCAGGACAGACATGGGATGCTGCTGCAGAAACAGCTTGGTTTAATACTCCTGCTTTCGCAAATAAAACACTTACCAATAATACTGATGCATTGGTAAATAATCCTTTTACGTTGACAGCTCCAGATTTTACTGTAACTCCAACTTATTTATTGACAGGATTTACATTCATTAATGATGGCGTTACTTTGACCATACAACCGGGCACAATTATCCGTGGTGATAAAGCAACAAAAGCAACTTTAATTGCCAGTATGGGTGCTAAACTGATTGCTAACGGAACTGCTACCGATCCAATTATTTTTACTTCTAACCAAGCTATTGGTACTCGTGCTTCTGGTGACTGGGGTGGCGTAATCCTTTTAGGAAAAGCTCCTATTAACCCTGTTACTGCAACTATCGAAGGGGGTGTTGGTACTGGACTTTCTGCTCAATATGGTGGTACAGATCCAAATGACAACTCAGGTAGCCTTCAATATGTTCGTATCGAATATCCGGGTGTTGCTTATTCTCAAGACAATGAAATCAATGGTTTAACTTTTGGTGGAGTTGGTGCTGGCACAACTATTGACAATATCCAGGTTTCTTACTCTGGAGATGACTCATACGAATGGTTTGGTGGTACTGTAAACTGTAAACATCTTGTTGCCATTGGTGGTGTAGATGATGACTATGATACTGACTTTGGATATTCAGGAATGATTCAGTATGCGGTTGCACTTCGTCACCCAATGATTGATGACCAATCTGCTTCTGGAACTTCTAACGGTTTTGAATCTGACAATAATGCTGCAGGCGATGCAATTGCACCTTATACTTCGGCTGTTTTCAGTAACTTTAGTTTATTTGGCCCATTGGCAACCCCAACAACAACTATTTCTAATCACTTTGGACGTGCTATGCACATTCGTAGAAACAGTAAATTGCAAGTTTATAACTCGATTTTTGCAGGTTATAAAAATGGACTTTATATCGATGGAAATACAACACAAGCAAATGCTGTTGCTGGAGATTTGAAAGTAAGAAACTGCGTTTTGGCAGGTATGACTACTGCAAACTTCGCTGTTCCAGCATCTCAAACATGGTCTGCTGCCAACGAACGTGATTGGTATAAAACAATTTCATTCAAAAATGACACGTTAGTAAATAATACTGATTTGAAAATTGTTGATCCATTTACTATTACTGCTCCAAATTTTATGCCTACAGCTTCTTCGAAAATGCTTGCTGGTTCAAAATGGTATTTTGATACAGAAGTAGGTTTACAATATGCAGCTCCAATGGTATTTAAAGCTTATGCTAATGGAAGTCAGGTTACTGCAACAGGATCTATGGTATTGGTTTACAAAGATGGTATCTGTTTAGGTAGTCAAGCAATTAGAGCAACTTCGAATGACTTTAGAATTACTGTAGGTTCAAATTTACCTACTGATACTAACTTGGAAATTAAACTTTATGATGCTGCTACAAGAACTCTTTATAATTTACCAACTGTAGTTGATTTTGATTCTGAAGGTTCATTTGGTACTCCAACAAATCCTATTCGTTTAGATGCAACAGCTTCTTTAGCCATTACATTGAACAAAAACAGTAACTGGATTTCGTTTAATGTACTTCCTGAAAATAATAGTGTTGCTAACGTACTTCATTATACTGCTACTGATGGTGACTATATTGCAAGCCAAACTGAATCATCATTCTATTATGGTGGTGTGTGGTACGGTATGGAAACAACTGGTTTATTTAAAAACCAAATGTATGTTTTGAATTGTAAAGCTACAACTCCTGGAAGTATTCAAATTTTGAATCAACCATTGGTTAAGAATGCTCCTATTACATTTAATGCTGGTTATAACTGGTTTGGATATTCATTGTTGAATGCTTATGATGTGAATGTAGCATTGGCAGGTATTAACGCTTCAACTGATGACTTTGTAGTTACACAAGCAACTAAAGGTGGTACAGGTTGGTATTTGACTTCAGCGTGGGATACATACGCCATGAATCCAGGAACGGGATATATTTTCAAAGCTGCAGCAAGTAGCACATTCAATTTCCCAACTAACAATTTGTTGACTTCGGTGAAGGTGAAAGCTGCTAATACAGTTGCTGCTCCAAAAGCTTGGGTTTCGGAAATAGGACAAAGATATGTAATGCCAGTTTTGGCTCAAGTGTATAACAAAGATGTTTTGTTTCAACCAGCTGGTCTTCAATTAGGTGTATTTAAAGATGGTGTGTGCTATGGTTCAAGTAGTCTTTTAAATAACACATTGAATGTTACTGTAGGTTCTGACTTAGAAACATTGAGTGGATTGACTTACAAAGTTTATGATCCAACAACTTCAACAACTTATGATGTAGAAGAATCAGTTGATTTTGTAAGCTTAAATTCTGTTGGTACTATGAGTACTCCTGCTGCTTTACACATTAAAGCTGTAAGCACAAGCCAAGAACTAGTTAGCAATAACGCATTTAGTGTTTATCCTAATAATGTTGAAACTACATTTAATGTATCATTGAATGCAACTGCTTTTTCAACTGCTGTTGTAGTACTTTATGACATGCAAGGTAAATTTGTAAAATCATTATTTAATGGCGAAATCAATGGCAAAAAAGAATTGACAGTTCAAAGAGGTAATTTGAACAATGGACTCTATTTGCTTAAAGCCACAGTTGGTGATAAACAATTTACTCAAAAAGTAGTGTTAAAAT
>JBAXAD010000117.1:0-11360 GCA_037142715.1 Paludibacter sp.
TGAGCGTGGAATGGCATAAGCACGATTCAATGCGCTCAACAATTCAGTTCCTCCACCACCTTGCTGACTTTCAATCAATTTAATGGCTCTGTCTACATTTGCAGATGTGGCGGCAATGGATTTTTCACTCAAAAGTCCAGTATTACCTGCAAACAAAACCACATTGAATTTATCCGTGGGATGAAGATTCAAAATCAAATTTCGCAAAAGTTTTTTTGAAATGCTAATAGGAAAACCATCCATTGAACCTGAAACATCCATTATGAAAATATATTCGCGAGCTGGAATTTCATCAGCCATCACTTTTTTAGGAGGTTGAACCATCAGAAGGAAAAATTTCTCATCTCCATGTTCGTAAAGCATCACACCCGACTCTATATTATTGCCCTGCAATGTATAATGTACAATCACATCGCGGTTACCACCATTACTTTCGCTCTTATCGAGATTTACTGTAGCTGAGTTCAAATCAGGATATAAAACCGTCATTTTGTGTGTACTACAAGTCACATCCTGAATAGGAATGGCAGCGTTTATTTTCATTTTGATGCCAAATTTATAGGTTGGCATTTCACCTTCCTGGGTGAAGGGCGAAGCAACAAACTTGTCATCATTAGCTGAATTTGATTTCGTTTTATTAGAATATCGTGGCCCTACAACCGTTGGGTATACAAAAGAATAAACGCCACTTTCTGGAATTAGTAATTCAGTGTACCTCATTTCCACCACAATGGTATCATTTACTGAAATGTTTGCCACCTTCATAGTAAATACATTTGGGCGGTTTTGCTCCAGTAAAGAAACACGCTTGCCAGCAGCTTTGGCTTTTTTATAATCCTTTCGTGCTTTTTCTTTCTCACTTATTTTGGCAGTAATGGTTCTAGTGCCAATGGTCATTTTCATGGCATAAACAGCGGCTTTGGTTGAAAGCGGAAAAGTGTAAATGGCTTCGAGCGTGTTCTTTCCTGAATTCACATAAGTCTGTTTGATAGATACATCGGCAATAACACCTACAATGTTTACTTCTGCTTTAGTCGATTTTAATGGAAGTCTGTCAGTTTCTGGATGTTCACTGATAACCACAAAATAAGGAGAAAGTGTCTTTTTTCCTGATGTTTCATTTGCTTGGATAATGGCTGGAACCTTAGCACTTGCTGTGTTTGTACAACTTGTAACTAACAAAAAAACAACCACAAATTGAGAAATTCGAAATACATTCTGAATCAGTTTCATGATATTACAATTTAGAGGGTTAAGAAATATATTTTGTATGCTACAGCTGTTAATAGCTTAAACAGAAAGAAATTGAAAAAATTGTACGAAAATGAAAATAAATTTTAAATGCTATTATTTTATTTGTAACAGCGCAGTACATGTTTTAAATCATAACATTATTGAGAATATATAAATGAAAATGAAAGTTATGTGGGCTGAACAAAGAATTGAACTTGCTAACTTGTATTTATAACCTTTCAGACATATATTAAAATTCCATTTTGCTTTCGATACGAATTTCTGCCATTCTGTCACCATTTTCACCTTGGCATCCTTTTTGACTAATGAACTTTCCATAAATCGAATTAACGAATCTACATAATCAACCATTTAACATAGAATTAAATTATGGCAAAAGGAAACATTGGGGTTACGAGTGATAATATTTTCCCCGTTATCAAGAAATTTTTGTACAGCGACCACGAGATTTTTCTTCGTGAATTAGTTTCAAATGCTGTGGATGCCACTCAAAAGCTAAAAACATTGGCGGCTGTGGGTGACTTCAAAGGTGAACTTGGAGACTTGACAGTACGTGTAAATGTAAACAAAGAAGCTGGAACACTGACCATTACCGACCGTGGTATTGGTATGACTGCTGAAGAGATTGAAAAATACATCAATCAAATTGCATTTTCGGGTGCTGAAGACTTTTTGGAAAAATACAAAAACGATGCTCAAGCCATTATCGGTCATTTCGGCCTTGGCTTCTATTCGTCGTTTATGGTTTCAAAACAAGTGGAGATTTTCACTCAATCGCACAAAGAAGATGCTGTAGCTCAACATTGGAAGTGTGATGGAAGTCCTGAATTTGATTTGGAGGCTACAATCAAAGCGGATCGTGGAACTGAAATCGTGTTGCACATTGATGATGAAAACCAAAATTTTCTAGAAGAAAGCAAAATTCAGGAATTGTTGACCAAGTACTGCAAATTCCTACCAGTAGAAATTGCTTTTGGCAAGAAAAAAGAATGGAAAGACGGTAAGAATGTTGAAACAGAAAATGACAATATCATCAATAATACCAATCCGGCTTGGACTCGCAAACCTACCGACTTGACAGATGAGGATTATAACAATTTTTACCACGAGATAAATCCGGGTAACGAAGATCCACTTTTCCATATTCATCTCAATGTAGATTATCCGTTTAACTTGACAGGTATTCTTTATTTCCCAAAAATCAAGAATAACATTGAAATGCAACGCAATAAAATTCAATTGTATTGCAATCAGGTTTATGTTACCGATCACGTGGAAAACATTGTGCCAGAATACTTAACACTGTTACATGGTGTAATTGATTCGCCGGATATTCCGTTGAACGTGTCGCGGAGTTATTTGCAAAGTGATGGCAATGTGAAAAAGATATCGAGTCATATTACCAAGAAAGTAGCCGACCGGTTAAATGAAATTTTTAAAGCCGACCGTTTGCAATTTGAAGAAAAATGGGATAACCTCAAACTTTTCATTCAATATGGAATGCTCAGTGATGAAAAATTCTACGAACGTGGAGAAAAGTTTGCGCTTCTGAAAAATGTAGACAGCAAATACTTTACTTTCGAAGAATACAAAACTTTGGTTGGTGAAAATCAAAAAGATAAAAACGGTGACGTTATTTATTTGTACACCAATAATACCGACGAACAATATAGCTACATAGAACACGCCAAAGAAAAAGGTTACGATGTGTTGTTGATGGACGGACAGTTGGATGTGCATGTAGTAAGTCAGTTGGAACAGAAATTCGAGAAAACTCGTTTCGTGCGTGTGGATAGTGACGTGATTGACAAGATTATCCAAAAAGATGAAATTGACAAAGTAACCTTGACCAACGATCAACGTGATGCGCTTGTTACTGTTTTCGATTCTCAATTGCCAGCGATTGAAAAAACGAACTTCATCGTAACTTTTGAGCAATTGGAACCAACTACCAATCCGGTTTTTGTAACTCAAAATGAATTTATGCGTAGGATGAAAGAAATGTCGGCTATGCAAGGTGGTGGTATGATGAACTTCTACGGCGAAATGCCAGACAGTTACAATTTGGTGGTAAACACTGCTCATCCATTGGTAGAGAAACTATTACAAGATGTAGAAGCTGCGTGTGGAACTGGTATTGCACCCATAGCTGCTGAATTATTGGAAGTAAAAACCAAACATGACGTGTTGAAGGCCAGTCATAAAGACAAAAAAGACGAAGAAATTCCTACGGCTGAAAAATCTGAATTAGAAGATTTACAAAAAAAAATCGACCAATTAACTGACAATAAAAAAGCGGTTTTAAAAGCATTTGCCACAGAAAATAAACAAGTACGTCAACTGATTGACTTGGCATTATTGGCAAACAACATGCTGAAAGGCGAGTCGTTGGCAAAGTTTGTAAAACGAAGCGTTGAGCTATTATAATTGAGTAATATAAAATTCACTAAAGACTGATCGGAAACGTTCAGTCTTTTTTTTGTGCTTATTGAGAAGCAACATTAATGAGAACTTAAACAATACGGCGATTTCTCAAACGAATATCTCAAACTAACGACTTTTTTCTCTCCATAAGCTACTGAAAAAGAAATGTATAATTATTTTACAGTACCACTTACTATCAATATCCCCTATACAATTTCGCATTTACCTATAGGAAATCACCTAAGTAAATTATCAAATAGACTATTGATAAATAGACTCATTTTAGTTTTTTCCCTACTATTTTATAGCATTTACTCTGCTGAATGGCTGTGATTTATGCACTAATTTCACCATTCAAAACATGTAGTTATAAACAATGTTCATGAAACAAAAAACAACTGTTTTAAATCGCATAACTAAAATCTATTACTAGATAAAATGAATACAACTCGTATTTTTCAGGTTTTAATCATTGCGTGATTTTATAATAGTAATTAATTAAAATAGGCGTTTTGATTAATCGCAAACATCCGACATTGTTAATGAGTAGTGAGTATTTGAGATTAACAATTTCAACACTAGAAATTATGGAAACAAGAGAAAATGAATTATTATCACTGGATCTTTTTTTTGAGATATGTATTCTTAATGCAGCAATATTTTTTGCTTATATATTCTCATCTGCAATTTCGATTGGGAATACTCTTCACTTATCTATTGACCTTTTAGAAGCAAATTTATCTTTGTTAATTTCACATTTACTTTTATCAAAGAAAAATTTGTTTTTGCGCAATGTCTTCAGAGCCAGGCTTAAACGCATAAGTAAGCGGACATTTGTATTCATATTAATTTACACAATCATTGAATATGCAATCTTTACAAAAAGTTTTTCAAATCTATTTTTCTTTGTTTATTCTTTTTTATACTATTTAGGGCAATTGGTTTTTTTTGGGTTGAAGTTTCATTATGTTTCAATTCGAAAAACAAATCAATTCTCTGTTAATCATACTCTTATTGTAGGTACAAATCCAACGGGTAAGTATTTACGTAATATAATTGAAAATAATCCTTTGCTTGGATTTAAGTTCATTGGATTTGTAAATGATGATAAGAGCTGTGATTCAGAGATGTTGGGTAAAACTGATGAATTGTCACATTTAATAGACAAGCACCAAATCCATATCGTTTTTGTAACACTTTCTCTATTCGATGATCGGTTTAAAGGAAAAGAATATCTACGCATTTGCAATAAAAAAGGAATTCGTATTCGGTTTATCCCTGAAAATATGCCACTCTATAGAAGTAATGCGGAAATGGAATCATTTGGAAATCTTACAATCATAAATCCACAAGAAATACCGCTAGACAACACTAATTCAAGATTATTAAAACGCTTGTTTGATATTGTTTTTTCGAGTATTGTTATTGTATTGTTGCTTTCGTGGCTATTCCCGATTGTGGCATTGCTGATTAAATTGAGTTCAAAGGGGCCAGTTTTGTTTATTCAGAAACGCACATGTCTTAACAACAGGGTATTTAATTGCCTTAAATTCAGAAGCATGAAAGTTAATGATCAAGCTGACACTAAACAAGCAACGGATTATGATAGCCGAATAACAACTTTAGGAATGTTTATGCGTAAAACTTCTATCGATGAATTACCTCAATTTTTTAATGTTTTGATGGGTCACATGTCAATTTCTGGACCACGTCCTCATATGCTAAAACACACTGCTATGTATTCTGAACTAATTGATATATACCAAGTTCGGCATTATGTGAAACCTGGAATTACGGGTTGGGCACAAGTGAATGGCTACAGGGGTGAAACTGATGAGCTTTGGAAAATGGAAAAACGAGTAGAATATGATATTGAATACATTGAGAACTGGAATTTTTGGTGGGATCTGAAAATAATTTTACTCACCGTTACAAATATGAAATCATTAATTCCAGAAGCACCTAAGAATCAGAAGTTTTCTGCATTTGGTTATGATCAAATTTGGCAATTGCGAAAATTGAGTGAATAATCAGTCAATATTAAAATAAGTTTCATAAGCATTTTTATATGTGCATTTTATTGATGTTGTGGTCTCAATAAATCATTTACCGTTTTTACAGGATTGAATGTTTCGATGGGTACTTCTACAAATATGGTATTCCAATCGCTCATGGCACCATTCCATAGGCCCGGTAATTCCAACGCTTTAAGTTCTTTACCACTCTTTGACTTCAATGAAATAAAACCAGTTTTTTTATCTACAAATTGCAGCAAATTAAATTTCTCAGATTTATAATTCTTTAGAGCACAAACCAAATCAACAGGATTAAAATGTGTTGCGTTCATCATTTTTTCTTTTTCGATAGGATTTGTCATATCAATCTGCGAGCTTTCCAAAATCTGTGGCGACACTGTACCGTCTTCATTTACAGTAAGAAAAGGACCACCGCCTGGCTCACCTACATTCTTAACCATACCGCAAACCCGCATCGGTCTGTTTAACTTTTTGATGAGGTAATTTCTCAATTCAGCTACCGAAAGTGAGTTGATATTTTCATGATGATTATTCAGTCGAGCTTCGCAAAATTGTGCTATCACCACTAATTTGGCATGAGAAATGGCTTCATTTTCCAACTCGTGCAAATAGGCAAAGCATTGTTTCTGAAGTTTTACCAACAAACCAGCAATCACTTTCTTGTATTTCACTGTGCTTTCTTTCAATGAATCGGGCACAACATTGTCGATGTTTTTTATGAAAATAATATCACCGTTCAAATCATTCAGGTTTTCAATTAGTGCACCATGACCACCCGGACGGAATACCAATTCATCTTTGTCGCGAAAAGGTTCATTATTTTCATCGGCAGCAATGGTATCAGTATTTGGTTTTTGCTCCGAAAAACTTACTTGATACGTCACTCCAAAATGCTTTTCGTAAGCACCAATAGTTTCATTCAAATGAGATTCAAACAACCCACGATGCTCTTTTGAAACAGTAAAATGTATATTTACTTTACCTGAAGCAGCCGCATAAAGTGCTCCTTCAACCAAATGCTCTTGGGTAGGAGTGCGCTTTTCGTTAGCGTAAGAATGGAATTTTAATAGTCCTTTTGGAAGTGAACCATAATTGAGCCCCTTTTCTGACAATAAGTTTTCTACTATTGATTTATATTGCTTATTATCAATAAGTTCATTAATTTTAAGTCCGTTGATTTTGAAACAAACATTATTCAAATCATCATAAAAAGCAAACTTTTCAATTTCACTGAAAAATTTCTTTTCAAATGCATTTTCTGGTTCGTTGCCGTCTTTTTCCAAAAACTCAAAAAGATCCTTAAACATACGACTAGCAGCTCCAGAGGCAGGCACGAATTTAAGAATTGAAGCATCTGTTTTCAAATATTCTTCCCATTCGTTAAGCAAAGTCGGTATTTTTTCATCCGAAACAATCACGATGCCTTTGTTGGGCTCAGCAGCACTTCGAATCTCTAAAAATGGAAAACCTGTGACAAAAGATTGGAGTTGCTCCTCAATTTGTTGTGTTGAAATTCCTTTTTTCAATAGCGTCTTTTCATCAATTGTTGTTATCATGTTTACGTTTTTAATGGTTAATTGTGAACCTTTTTATTGACATTTATATAAGTTTTCTATTCTCCAAGCTGTATTTTTAACTTAGCAATATCTTTTTTTCTCTGTGTTAATTCATTAATATATTCGGCAACTCTAAAAAAAGAATCATAATCTACAAATGAGAGCGTACCAAGTGAGTAATATGACTGTGTGGCATAATCTAAAGCTTTATCAATATCACCTAAAATCTCATACGCGATGGCTATATTATTGGTTGCTTGCGCTTTAATCCATGTACTTTTGGTCTTCTTTAATGCTGACTCCCAATACTCTATTGCACTTTTCCAATTTTTAACATAGACCGAATCCATCCCCTTTTTCATCAATTTGTTGTGTGGATTGAAAAAAAATCGATCGGCTTTTTCCCAATATGGAACAAATCTATTCACCGATTTTTGACCCACATTCAAAGCTCCATCCACAAGTGCATCGCCCCGATTTGGAAGTTCGCTCATCCCTTTTTTGCGAAAATAAGATTCAGATTCCCAATAAACAGTATCCTTAAATTGCATAGTAGCTATTTCGGGCTTATTGGGATAATAAATGCTCCATGAGGTTTCGTACTTCACTTCCAAGGTTGCTAAAAAAGTACCTGTTTCTGTTAGATAGTATTCCGACAAATCATCATTTACTTTAATTTTATCTAACGATAATATTGCGTCAGCTTTTTGAGCGAAACATAAATCATGTACGCTATCGGCATTCAAAGTACTGATTTGATTGAAATTACGACTATTATTTTTTGACTCTGGAATCAATAGAACTGACGAAAAGAAATTTTTTCCATTCAATTCTTCGGTTAATGCACCTAAACAAAATATTGAAAGACTATCAGATTGAAGAAGAATATTTCTTGGATTTTCATTCAATAATTGCGTAACATGTCCAATTTCTGGTGGCTGTACAACAGTATTATTTACAATTAGTAAATTCTTGGCTTCGGGTGCAAAAGCTACCTTTGCAGGACGCAAAACGTCCAAACTAGTGTACAGTAAGTTGGTACACGAGGAAAGGAAAACGGTTACAAAAGCTATAAATATTATTTTTAGGTTGTGAGTCTTCATAAATTCGCTCAATAATAATCAGAAAATGAGATATATACTAATAAAATTAGTCCTTAATCATATTGTCAAATATTCAAGGTCATTCCATCGTAAGCAATTTGAATATGTGCAGGTAAAGTTTTATTCACCACTTCGTGTAATCCCATATCGTGGCTAATATGAGTAAAATAAGTTTCCTTTGCTCCTATTTTATTAGCTATTTCCAATGCTTCGATAAGTGATAAATGAGAAATATGTTTATTGATTCTGAGTGCATTTAAAACTAAAACGTCCAAATTTTCAAGTTGTTCAATGGACGTATCGTCAATGGTTTTTACATCTGTCAAATAGGCCATATTTCCAATTCTAAATCCCAAAATTGGTAGTTTTGCATGCATTATTCTTATTGGTTGTACCTTTAAATCAGCTATAACAAACTCATTTTCATTTATTTCGTGCAAATTTATTGAAGGAACACCTGGATATTTATTTTCACTAAAACAATAAGGCATATTTCGTTGAATAATACTGAGAACTATTTTCTCAGCATACACTTCTGCTTTTCCCAAAGGTCGTAAATCGTCCAATCCGCTCACATGATCATAATGCTCGTGAGTAAGTAGAACTGCCGAAATTCGATCCACATTATGAGTCAGTAATTGCTGACGAAAATCAGGGCCACAGTCAATTAGGATTTTTTGATTACCTGCAGTTATTAAAACCGAAGCACGTAATCGTTTGTCCTTTTCATTTTCGGAAACACAAACTGCACATTTGCATCCAATTTGAGGAACTCCAGTGGAGGTTCCTGTACCCAGAAATAGCAGATTCATAAGTATTTAATAATGAATAGAAAATGTTTTAATTTAAATAATATTCATTCTAATGCGCCATTCTGTCGGGTATAGATTATTACACCTATTTCCAACATTTTTTACCCAACCCAATGCCTGTCCTTTATAACGTATCAATAAGTAGCCACGGCTTGTTTGTGGCAATTGAATGGCTTCTTTTCTTAAAAAAGAAATGGCAGTTTTATAATCAACCTCCACATTTTCAACACTTTCTTTGTCCAAATGTTTTGATAAAGCAATACATGCCGACGGAATAAAATCTGAACCTTTTGTTTCACCCAATAATATACCCGAATGCATACATTTTAACTGACTATTAATCAACTTAAAATCTGACAACCTTTCTTTTTCATAGGTTTTTGTGAGATTTCCCTCCTCAACGATTGTCCACTTTTCAGGATTTATGAGTGATAACGTTGGATTGCTATTTTTATTTAAAGCTTTTGTCGTTTTTTTAGTTTCTTCCTTATTTTTCTTGGCACGTGGGGTGTTTGACGTTTTCCGAATTACCGATAAAAAAAATCCCTCACCACGCGTTTTGTGTGGATAAAACCGATAGCCATAATCACTGGCTGTAATATCCTCATTCCCATTCAAATCTATTTTCAATAAATCTGCACCCATCTCTTCACAGATCCAACGCACGTTTTCCTCGTTTTCTTCTCTATTAAAAGTGCAAGTGCTATACACCATAATTCCATCAGTTTTTAGCGTATCCCAAACTGAACTAATAATTTCTCGCTGCCGCTGTGCGCACAAAGTAACATTATATTCCGACCATTCCTGAATTGCACCAGCGTCTTTGCGAAACATACCTTCACCTGAGCAGGGTACATCAACAACTACTGCATCGAAAAAAGCGGGTAAATTTTCAAAATCTTTTGGTTCATTGTTTGTCACTGCCACGTTTGCATTTCCCCATTTTATGAGGTTTTCTGCCAAAATGTATGCCCTTGAGCGAATAATTTCGTTACTTACCAACAGACTAGTCTCGGGTAAGACCTGCGTTAAAAGTGTTGATTTTCCACCTGGTGCGGCACATAAATCCAATACCGTATGGGCGTTTGGAAAATGCTGTTTTATAGCTTGATACAGAAACATAGAACTGGCTTCCTGCACATAATACGCTCCAGAATGAATAAATGGATCGGCAGTAAACAGAGGTCGTTCCTTCAAGTAAAATCCATTTTCGCACCATGTAACAGGCTCATCTGAAGGACAATAATCCATTTTGTCATTCACACGAATACTTGTAGGAGGTGCACCTTCAAGCGCTGTTACAAACAACTGGAAATCAGCACCTAAAATGGTTTTTGTTCTTCTTACAAAAGCTTCAGGTAAAATCATTTTTTGTCAAATGGACTATATTGATTAAAAGTAGAACTATATATTCTATACAATTCAATTATAATATCTGTTATTCATCACTTTATACGCCACAGTTATCACGTCGTAAGCAACTTATAATAAGGCGTTTACAATTTCATTTCAAAAAAAAAGAAAGCAGTGAAATATTATCACTGCTTCCATTAAATTTCTTTTTGATAATTAAGATTTTTGTTCTTCAATAATTTGAAGAGCCAAATCTAAAATTTGAGTGTCATCTAACATTACTAAACCACCGTCAGGTCCTGGCTCAATATGAACTCCACAGCTTTTACCATCTTTGTAGTCGTGTCCACCGAAATAATTACGCACTGTTTCTTTTTCCAGACCAAGTTTTTCAGCAATCTTGGTCATACTACCACTTGGAAGCGCATCTTTTACTCTACGTAATTCATTGAATGTTATCGTTTTAGTCATGACATTAAGTATTAGAATTATTTAAATTATTGTGATTTCTAAAGTGCAATAAACTTAGTGCATTCTTTTGAAATGACAAAATCATTTTGAAACTATTTTTTTTAAAAAACATTAAAACATTTTGAGTCAGACTTAAGAAGCAATCAATCAGCACTATATATTTCTCGTATTAATGTTGGGTTTAATGTTTTAGTCGTTTTTGCATAAATCTTAATTTGAAATTTCATTATAAAACTCCACAATCGTTTCAATTCCCTTATAAAACAAATCGAGAGGGAAATTTTCATTCGGGGAATGTATAGCATCTGATTCAAGACCAAAACCCATCAAAATTGGCTTTACATTTAATAC
>JBAXAD010000118.1:0-11156 GCA_037142715.1 Paludibacter sp.
GGACGTGGATTGCGCTTGGCGGTCAATCAGGATGGCGACCGGGTGCGTGGTTTCGACATCAATCGGCTCACGGTAATGGCCAGTGAATCCTACGAAAACTTTGTGGAAGGACTGCAAAAAGAGATAGAACAAGAAACGGGCATCGTGTTTGGGTTGCTGCAAGCGCACAGTTTCAACAATGTGGTGGTGGTAATGCACGACAACGAACCTGAGTTTCTGGGACAAGAAAAATCGGCTGCCTTGTACAAACACTTGGCACAAAAAGGCTATATCAATGCCCTCGGAAAAGTGCAGGATACGTTGCGGGAAGATTTGAAAGCGGGCAAGGTGGATTTGGGAGATGATTTTGAAGTGCATGTTGCCCGACAGATACTGGAAACACTGAAACAAACAGCAGGAAAACTGGAGATTAAAAAGCAGGAAGACAAGAAAACCATCAAGGTAAAAGAACATATTTTGGACAATGCGGAATTCAAAGCCTTGTGGGACAAGATAAAATACAAAACTACTTATTCGGTCAACTTTGATGCCGAGAAACTAATTGCGGCCTGTATTAAAAACATCAGCGACCGATTGGTGGTGAGCAGCGGCAAACTCATTTACAGCAAAGTGGATGTAAAACTCACCAAAGGTGGCTTGATAGCTTCGGAAGCTACCACTGAGTATGGCATCATCAATCAGCCAGTGAGCGTATTGCCCGACATAGTGAGCTACCTGCAAAACGAAACCATGCTGACCCGAAAATCCATTGTACGGATATTGACCAATTGCAGTAACTTGAATTATTTCAAGATTAATCCGCAGAAGTTCATAGAAGGCTGCATAGAAATTATCAACGAGCAAAGGCGATTGCACATTGTGGACGGCATTGTGTACAAGAAAATTGGCGACAATGAGTTCTATTCGCAGGAGCTGTTCAACAACGAAACATTGACGGGCTACTTGCACAAAAACATGATAGAAAGCACCAAGTCGCCCTACGATTATGTGGTGTATGACAGTGCGATAGAATCAACTTTGTCGCGTGAGTTTGAGAAAAACAGCAACGTGAAAGTGTATGCCAAATTGCCCGGCTGGTTCAAGATAGACACACCCTTGGGCAACTATAATCCCGATTGGGCAGTGCTGTTTGAGATGGACGGCAAAGAGCAATTGTTCTTTGTAATTGAAAGCAAAGGTTCTATGGGATTGGAATTCCTGCGCCCGTCGGAGCAAGGCAAGATAGAATGTGGCAAAGCGCACTTCCGTGAATTATCCGCACAAACAGGCAGTAACATCAGCCTTGAATTTGTAAGCACCATGGATGATTTTGTGAATATAGCGTTGGCGCGGTAAAGATTTTTCAACAAAGTTTTATTGCAAAAACATGAAGCCAGCACAAATAAAGCCAGCACCAATTATTTAACTCAAAACACATAATTGAACAAATACCCAACTATCATTATCCCTGTAGCTACAATTCCCACAAAAGTCAGTATCAGCGGGAGTTTCAACACTTTTTTCAGGATAATCATTTCGGGCAATGAAAGCCCTATTACCGCCATCATAAATGCCAAAGCTGTTCCTAGCGAAGCCCCTTTTTCAATCAAAACTGAAACGATGGGGATAATGCCAGCTGCGTTGGAATAGAGCGGAACGCCAATCAAAACCGACAAGGGCACGCTGTACCAAACCGATTTGCCCATCAAAGCAACCATAAAATCTTCGGGAACATAACCATGGGCTGCGGCTCCAACGGCAATACCTATGGCCACATATATCCAAACTTTACCCACAATTTCTTTCACCGCTTCATATCCAAATTGAATTCTTTCAGACAGTTTCAACTTGTCGTCCTCAATTCCTTCATTGCCTAGTTTTGTAGCATAAACCCAATCTTGCACCCAATGCTCCAATTTCAATTTGCCAATTACCCATCCGGCAGTGATGGCTATCGTCAGTCCGGTGAGCACGTAAATGAGCGCAACTTTCCACCCAAACATTCCGAAAAGCAAAATCACAGCTACTTCGTTTATCATAGGTGCAGCTATCAAAAACGAGAAGGTTACGCCCAAGGGAACACCCGATTCTACAAAGCCCAGAAACAACGGTATGGCGGAGCAGGAACAAAATGGCGTTACTATCCCAAGCGTGGAAGCCATCACGTTGCCTGTAAAGGTTGATTTTCCTTCCAGCATTTTTCGGGTTTTCTCTGCCGAAAAATAAGAACGAATAATACCCACAATAAAGATAATCAATATCAACAACAGCAGCACTTTAGGAACTTCGAAAATAAAAAAGCGTAAAGCTTCAGTTAAGTGTTCGCCTTTTTTTAGCCCAAAAATCGAATCGATTAGAAAGTCACTTATGGGTTGCAAAAAGTAATATATTACAAACCAAACTGGTAGCAAAACCAAAATAATTCGAAAACTTGAAGGTTTAAAGATTTGAAGATTCATGTCTTCTGAATTTTATTATCTAAAAATGACTTATTTCTTTTTTTATAAGCATTCATTTCAATTTCATTATTTGGTAAGTATTTGTTTCAGTTCATCCAGCGACGGAACTCTGCCTTTCACAACCACCTGACCATCAATCACCAAAGCTGGCGTGGTCATAATATTGAATTTCATTATTTCCATTATGTCATCTACTTTAGAAACAGTTGTATCAATGTTATTTTGTGCAACAATGTCGCGAACGGCTTTTTCAAGTGTTTTACACTTTGGGCAGCCAGTCCCTAATACTTGAATGTTCATGGTTTGATTGATTTAAAGAACCCCTAACCCCTAAAGGGGAATTATGCAAGTTGTATTTTTAACCAACTCCTAAGGTTCTAATGAATTTATTTATATCTTTTTTTTATTAGCAACAACTCGTTTTTACTTTACAGTTCTCGAAAAAAGTTTCGAAATATCCTTGTGCCTTCGCCCAATTTTCTCTGTTGATACAGTATTTCACTTTTGGGGTTTCTATTTCACCCTGAATAAGTCCTGCATCCTTCAATTCTTTCAAATGTTGAGATACAGTGGCTTTGGCAATAGGTAATTCCTTGTGTATTTCACCAAAATAGCAACTGTCCAATGAGGCTAGGAAGTGCAAAATGGTGATGCGTGCAGGATGTCCCATTGCCTTGGCTATTCTTGCAAGCTGCTCTTGATCAGCAGAGTACTCTTTTTTAATTGAATCAATCATTGTTACTGTTATTTCTTTGTTCGTAGTTCGCAAAATTACGAACATAATTTTATTTGAGCAAATGGAATTGATTAAATATTCCTATATATTCTCTTTTCATGGAATTATTCTTGAAAGACCAATTATTTTCATGAAATTTGCAAAAGAATTTTTTAGTATTTAAAAAAATCACTATATTTGCTCAATTATTTCAAAAAGCAATCCATAAATAAACAAACGATATGAAATTCATTGTTTCAAGCTCTGACCTATTAAGTCATTTACAAGCTATTAGTCGCGTCATAAACAGTAAAAACTCCCTACCCATTTTAGACAACTTTTTGTTTCAAATCAACGGCACAACGCTTACGTTAACTGCTTCTGACATTGAAACAACATTGATAACTTCTATGGAGGTAGAAAGTGTCGACGGAAGTGGAAAAGTAGCAGTGGCTTCACGTTTGTTATTGGATACATTGCGTGAGTTTTCTGAACAACCACTTACTTTTAATATCAACGACTCAAATTTGGCCATGGTAATTACCTCTTCCAATGGCTCTTATAATTTCATTGGTCAAAATGGCGATGAATATCCACGCATGCCAAAATTGCAGGACGATGCTAGAACACTAACTTTGCCAGTTTCCATTCTTTCTTCAGGAATTTCAAAAACATTGTTTTGCACTGCCGATGATGAACTTCGCCCAGTTATGAATGGCGTTTTCTTTGATATCGCTTTTGACAAATTAACTATGGTGGCTACAGATGCTCACAAACTGGTGCGTTATAAAACAACCTATACTTCTTCTTCTGTTAAAGAAGATGACGACGCAGTTAATTTTATTTTGCCAAAGAAACCAGCCACTATGCTTAAAAACATTTTGCCCAAAGAAAGTGGTGAAGTGGAAATTCATTTCGATAAAAAGAATGCACATTTCAAGTTAGCAAACTACACCATGATTTGTCGCCAAATAGAAGGCCGTTTTCCAAATTACAGCGCGGTTATCCCAACAAACAATCAGAATAAAATCATTATCGATCGTCTTTCATTGCTGAATGCCATGAAACGTGTATCGGTATTTTCTAACCAAGGAAGCAATTTGGTGAAATTGTATTTCAATCAAAATCAAATACATATCTCAGCTCAAGACATTGATTTTTCAATTTCGGCTGAAGAAACCATCAGTTGCCAATTTGAAGGCGAACCAATCAGAATCGGGTTTAAATCACCATTCCTTGTGGAAATTTTGGGGAATATCAATTCCACCGACATTATATTGGAACTTTCGGATGCATCACGTGCAGGGCTTATTTTGCCTTTCGAAAATGAAGAAAACGAAGAAATTCTAATGTTGTTGATGCCAATGTTGCTCAATGACTAATTTAAAGTCCCAAGTCTAAGGTCAAAGGTCTAAAGTCGAGAGACATTAGACCTTTGACCTTTTTTGATAAAAAATTAAAATCATATTCATAAAAAAATAATCAAAAGTCTTTTGACATTAGACTTTCGACCTTTGACCAGAAAAAACATGAAACTCCAACTTAAAAATCCAATAGTATTTTTCGATCTCGAAACCACAGGAACGAATATAGTATCCGACCGTATTGTGGAAATTGCTTACCATAAAGTGTCCCCAAACGGACGAGAGGAAACCAAAAGCATTCGCATCAATCCCGAAATGCATATCCCTGAAGAATCCTCTGCCATCCATGGCATTTATGATGCCGATGTGGTAGATTGTCCTACGTTTAAATCGGTAGCCAGGGAGATTACGCGTGACATTGAAGGTTGCGACTTGGCTGGTTACAATTCAAATCGCTTTGACATTCCGTTGTTGGCCGAAGAGCTGCTTCGTGCGGAAGTGGATGTTGATTTGATGAAACGTAAGTTTGTTGACGTGCAGGTAGTATTTCACAAAATGGAGCAAAGAACATTGGGTGCTGCCTATAAATTTTATTGCGATAAAAATTTGGTAGGAGCACATGGCGCTGAAGCTGATACACTTGCAACTTACGAAGTGTTGATGGCACAGCTGGACCGTTATCCCGAATTGCAAAACGACATTGAGTTCCTATCAAAATTCACCGCTCAAAACAACAATGTGGATTTTGCCGGACGCATGATATACAATGACAAAGGCGAAGAAATCATCAACTTTGGAAAATATAAGGGGCAAAAAGTGGTGGATATTTTGAAAACAGATATGGGCTATTATGGTTGGATGATGAATAGCGATTTCCCTTTGCACACCAAAAAGGTATTGACAAATATCAAGTTACGTGATTTCAATAAATAACTGACAAACAACGTGATATGAAATTAAAAATGGGTGATAGTTTTATACTTTCACCCATTTTTATTTTTATCTCAATGAAATAAATCCCTATTCACTTGACTGAAATCGGTAATCACTTCATGTGGGAATCGGCTGTAATCTTCGCCATAGGAGTTCACAATATAGATTTTACCAGCACCGGCAGCTTCGGCTGCTTCAATACCAGCAATGGAATCTTCAAATATAATGGTTTCATGCGGATGAAACTCTAATTTTGCAGCTGCTGCCAAAAACACATCTGGATGAGGTTTTCCACGGAAACTTCCATTGTCATAAGCCACCTTTTCAATACTGAACCAACGACTTAAATGCATGTGTTCAAAATAAAAATCTAAGTTTTCAATCCCGGCAGAAGTGGCAATTGTCATCGGGATATTGCTGACTAACAAATAGTTGAACAAATCTTCAGCCCCTGGAGCAAAATGTAAATCGTTGATGCAAAGTTGACGATAGATAAGTTCTTTTTCTTGTCCCATACTATCAACATCTATGTCGGAAAGATGTTCACCAAAAATACCACGCATGATAATGGGATTTGTTTTACCATGAATCATTGTGCGTTTTTCAGCATCAGTGAGCGTTACGCCATGTTTTGCGAGCATTATATCAAATGCACGGTCGTGAAAGGAAGTATCCCAAAACACTGTGCCATTGAAATCGAAAATTGCTGCCTTATATTTCATCTGAATGAAGAGTTTTATAGAATTAGAAAGTCTGACGACTATTTTATTACCAAATTTCTGAATTCCAGTGGAACTCCTTCATTCTGAAATCCAATAAAACCTTTATCAACAGTCAGTCCGGTAATGCTATTTTGCAGCACACCGTTTATAAAAACTTTAAGGGTCTTTTTCTTACAAATCACTTTCATGGAATTCCATTCTCCTAAAGGTTTTTCGTTACTAGTCAATGATTTTTTCACTGTAAATTTCACTGAGTCTGTACATTCTTTTGCCCACAATCCATTCATACAAATAATGTCACCAGCAGCGTCTGCTTTCTGTTGCACTTGGTAACATACTGGCCAAATGGTATCTTTGGGCTGAATATGCACCAAAACACCACTGTTTCCTAGCGATTTTGTCCAACGCCATTCCAAGTTCAACTCGTAGTTTGAATACGTTTTTTTTGTTCGCAAATAACCACTCGAAATACCAGTAATCTGCAAAATTCCATTGTCCATTTTAAAAACTGAAGAAGGAGTTTGAGCCTTGTCTTTAATTACATACGTCCAATTAGGAGCATCAGTTTTAGAGAAAAAACCTATGTTGGCAGATTTTTTAGCAGATATTGAAATTGAGCAAATAAGAATTAATGCAGAAACGATTGCAAATTTGATTTTCATTGTGAACATTGTTATATTAGTGAATGTGTTATTTGAGTAAATAAACTATGAGTGCATACAGAAGCATTGCTGGTAACCAAAATACAATTTGACTCGCTAAAGCCCAAGTTGTAAATTTACCATTAAAATACAAACTCGAATGCTTAGGTCTTTGTTGTAAAGTAAGTGCTTGCAATTGAGACAAATCCATTTCGAGCAAATCATTTTGCGAAACATTCAATTTCGCAATTCCTCGGTCTGTGTTACCTTTTCTAAATCCTTTAAGAACTGCAGTAGGATGTTTCCAAAGTCCCCAGCCCATGGTCCATAATGGAAAGATGATTATCGGAAAACTTTTCCAGAACCCGGTTGAAATTTCCCATGAAGCAATGAACATTTCGCCCTTCCAAGAAGTATCCTGTCCGTTAAGAATATGCTCCAAATCATGGATGTACAGCATCTTTTTTCGCCACGACAAATTGGGCAAAATAAGGGTAAAAAAAGGTAAAGGCACTTCGAAAGTAGAAAATTCAACACCACCGTTGGCGGGAATATTGTATTTTTGGTAGAAGTGGTTTAAATGTTCTCGTAATGTCATTCTCGAAATTTATTTCTTTGTCGTCAGCTCCTTAGCTGCTGACTTATCAAGGTAATAATCGGCTACTCCTGCAATTGAATGAATGTGTGCTGCCGGATAAAGTTCATTATTAGGTTCATTTTGAATAATTTGACGTAATAATTCAGACTTAGAATCACCTGTTATCAAAAACACTACTTGTTTGGCATGTAGAATGGTTGGTCCTGTCAATGTAATTCTTTTTTGCCCACTTACAGGATGTACACCAATGGCAACAGCCAATTCTGTATCAAGTAAGCTCATATCATTTGGAAAAATTGAAGCCGTATGACCATCGTCGCCCATTCCTAGCAGCACTAAATCCAATTGAGGATAACCGTTTGTCATCGGTAATTCTTTTTCCAATAGCGCTTGATATCGGGTAACTTCTTTTTGCGGGTCACCTTCTCCTTGCATTCTGAAGATATTCGCCTCATGAAGTGGAACATGTTTTAAAAGCTTTTGGTAAGTCATCCCAAAGTTACTTTCGGCGTGAGTCGGTGATACACAGCGTTCATCCACCCAAAATAGGCGGACAAAATGCCACGGTATCGAGTCAACATATTCCGAAGCAAGTAAGGTGAAAAGTAACTTTGGTGTGCTTCCACCAGAAATTGCGATATTAAACGGAAGCGACAATTTGTTTTTCTCTTTCGCCTTAGCCAAAATAAGTTCAGCAACAGCACGAGCAGTATCTTCTGTTGTTTCAAAAATATTCAGAGAGGGATTCATAGGTTGGTTTTATTTAAGTTAGTGAGTTAAAATCTGAGAACTACCAATATTTCAGTCTGTTTTAAATTTATTGAAAGGCACTCTCCATTTTAATTGTTTATCGCCAAAAAGTGCATTCGATTCGTTTGGGCCCCATGTATTGCATTCATAAAAGTACAATGGAATATCGGGATTATTCTTCCAGGCTTGCATAATTGGGTCAACGAATTTCCAACTTGCCTTCACAGCATCAGCACGGGCATAAAGTGTTGAATCGCCTATCATACAGTCGAGTAACAACCGTTCGTAGGCTTCTGATATTTTCTTTTCTGCCAAATCGGAGTAATGAAATGCCATGTTTACGTTCTGAACTTTGTAGCCAGCACCTGGAATTTTCATGCCAAAGTCAACCGCCACACCCGCATCTGGATGAATGCGCAGAATAATCATATTGGTGGATTGCGCAACGCAACGCTGTTTGAACAACTGATGTGGAGCTGGTTTTAAGTGAATAATCACTTCTGTTACACGTTCTGGCAATTGCTTTCCGGTACGAATATAAAATGGAACATCACCCCATCGCCAGTTGTCGATAAAAACCTTCATGGCCACAAATGTTTCTGTTTTGGAGTTGGGTGCCACGTTTTTTTCCTGACGATAACCTTTCTGCAATTCTCCGTTCACCTCAGTTGCAATATATTGCCCACGAACTACATAGTCCTTTATTTCATGTGGTTTAATTGGTCGCAGCGCTTGCATCACTTTTACACTTTCATTACGTATAGATTCCGAATCGAAAATAGAAGGCGGCTCCATGGCAACCACTGCCAATACTTGCAACAGGTGATTCTGAATCATATCGCGCATGGTTCCGGATGTGTCGTAATAACCGCCACGGTCGCCAACACCAATCTTTTCGGCAGCTGTAATTTCTATTCTGTCCACATATTTTCTATTCCAGATGGGTTCGAAAAACCCATTTGAAAACCGCGTTACCATAATATTCTGCACCGTTTCTTTGCCCAAATAATGGTCAATACGGTAAATCTGGTCTTCGTTAAAACCACTGCGGAGTTTTTTGTCCAATTCAATGGCAGTTTCGAGGCTATAACCGAAAGGTTTTTCTACAATTATTCTTTTCCAACCATCATCTTCCTTGTTCAATCCGTATTTTACCAAATTGGCAGCAACTACTTCATAAAGAAAAGGTGGAATTGAAAAATAGTAAATTATGTTTTTTTGAACCTCAAGTTTGATTGAAAGTGCATCTATGTAGGTCTTTAATTCACCAAAATCTTCCTCGGTTTCATTGTGTACTTTCTTGTAGTACACTGATTTCAAAAAGGTTTTTAATTTATCTGGAAATTCAGCTGTGCCATTTTTTGCAAATTGAAGTAATGACTCATGAACATCTGCTCTATTGGTTTTCTCGTCTTTTTCCAGACTACCTGTTCCAATCAATATAAAGTTGTCTGGCAATAGTTCATCAAGATAAAGTTGGAAAATAGCGGGTAGCAACTTTCGTTTCGCTAAATCTCCATTTGACCCCATGATGACCAACATTTGACTTTCTATGCTTGTTTTACGAGCATTTTTTCTGTTTTTTTCTTCCATTCTAAAATATAAAATTGCAGGAATAAATATGATTATAGTAGTAACTCACGAATCTCTATTGAGGTAAACTTTACTTTTATTAAACACTATAAGTTTCAAATCGTTCAAAGCCAAATCGCTTTCAAAGCCATTTTTTTCTTTTAAAGAACCAAAGCATTATCAAAGTAGTAATTATCATAATACCCCACATAGCAAAATATCCATAATGCCAGTCCTTCTCTGGTAAATAAGAGAAATTGGTACCATACACACCTACCAGAAAAGTGAGGGGAATGAAAATAACTGAATAAACTGTCAATACACGCATGATGTCATTCAGCTTGGTACTCATGGTGGTGTGGTAAATATTAAGTTGGTCGTAAAGTATTTCGCGGTAACTATCAGATAAATCGGTAGCTTCATCAATGTTATCTTGTAATTCCTTGAAATGAATTCGATTGTCGGGATGAATAAATTCTGATTCCATTTTAGCCAAAGTCATTATCATTTCTTTTGCCGGCTTAATATATTTTCTCAAGAAATTCAGTTCCCGCTTAAATGAATTTATACCATCAAGAAGCTCTTTTTTGGGGTCGTTTGTCATCGTTTCTTCCAAACTCTCAATTTTATCACCAAGTAAACCAATGACATAGATATAGTTATCAACAACAATGTCGATTAATGCAAATGCCAAATAGTCTGAACCGGAAGTGCGAATTTTATTTTTGTGTTTACGAATTCGCTCGCGGATAGGTTCAAAAACGGTTCCCGATTGTTCTTGGAAGGAAATCAGCGTGTTGTCAGTTGCAATAAGACATAAGTTTTCTACCGATAAATTTTGAGTCTTCTCATTGTATTGAAGCATTTTAATGGTGATAAAAATCCCCTTTTCAAATTCCTGCACTTTTGGACGAACCGATGGATTCATTACATCCGACAGTATATTATTATCGATTCCAAATACTTTGGCCAAATTTTCCATCAGTTCAACATTGTCAAGACCATCAACATTAAGCCAACTTAAGTTTTTTGAATTTTTAAAAGTAACGATTTCTTTTGTGGATTTGAGTTCTACTTCACTCACATCTTCCAAGTTGAAATCCATTACACGCAGCAGCACTTTTTCGGTCTTCTTTTGTCCCCGAAAAACCAGTGCGTAAGGCGATAAACCGATATGTTCCTTATTCTTTTTTGTAAATCTTGACATAGTCCAAAATTTGTATCGTTTTGCCACAAAGATAGTTGATTTTATAGTAAAATCATTGACGAAAAACAAAAAACAAATTTCATACTAGCTATAAATAGAAAACCAATCTCCATTAGGGGTTAGAGACAATACAAAAAAAGCCCCACATAATTTAATATGCAGGGCTTTTAAAAAACGGCGGCTATCTACTCTCCCACCTTGCGGCAGTACCATCGA
>JBAXAD010000119.1:0-11132 GCA_037142715.1 Paludibacter sp.
CACTGAATTGATGTGGGTTACGCAGGGTCGCATTCCATTGGCTGCCATGCGAAGCTCATGGGCAAATGAAAATGCAATTTATTTGGGATTTAAAGGAGGTACTGCCTCATCGGGTCATGCTCACATGGATGCCGGTTCATTCTTTTTTGAAGCTGATGGCGTGAAATGGGGATTGGATTTGGGTATGCAAAAATACGAAATGGTTGAAAAAGAAGGTGTGGATTTATGGAATTTCAAGCAAAATAGTACCCGCTGGGATGTGTATAGATACAACAATTTTGTACACAATACGCTAACAATCAACGACCAAAAACAATTGATGACTGGAAATGCCGATATTACCTCTTTTTCAAAAGACCCGCAACGAATGTACGTTACTTCCAATCTGACTTCGGTTTATGCCAATGATGTGAAAGAGGCATTTAGGGCTGTGGCATTGGTCAACAAATCTTTCGTAGTGGTAGAAGATAAAATCACGACTTCGAATCATTCAGTTAAAATTCGTTGGAATATGACCACCGAAGCCACCAAGATGGAGAAAGTTTCCGCCAATGTGCTACTTTTGAGTTGCAACAATAAAAAATTATACCTGAAAATAGAAGGTGTAACTGATATGACACCCTATTTTAAGCCGGCAACACCGCCAACAACTTACGAATCGCCCAATCCAGGAATTTCATTGATGGGATTTGAAACAACCATTCCCGAGAATAGTACGAAGCAAATTCGGGTTTTCATGATGCCTGAAAAGGAGCTTAACATTTCCAACGAGAGCAATTTATTGAAATGAACAAGAAAAAATATCGAATTAACCCAAATGCCCTGATGTAATAAATATAATATTGATAAATAATATTCCAATTGACAATCGCTAGAAATGAGTCTTGATTGGACGAGACTAGTTACTAACGAACATAAAAACAATCATTTACGTATGAAAAAACATTTTTTTACTCTATTGATGATTGCCCTTCAGCTATTCAATGTAGCGCAAGCGCAATCAAACGAAGTTACCGGAAAGGTAACCGATGAATTGGGCGATGGACTACCAGGAGTAAGTGTCATGGCAAAAGGAACAAAAACCGGCACAGTTACCAATATTGATGGTAATTATGTTTTAAAAGTATCAAATTTGAATACAGAAACCTTGCTGTTTTCATTTATTGGAATGCAACCCAAAGCCGAAAAAATTGGAGGCAAAAGAATAATAAACGTGAAATTGGAGTCTTCGGCAGTTGCTCTGAATGAGGTTGTTTCGATTGGTTATAGCAACATGAAGCGCAAGGACATCACGGGGTCGGTAGTTTCGGTTGACGCTGCCGAAATGTCTAAAGTTCCAACTTCAGATGTAGCTCAGGCATTGGCAGGAAGAGTTTCGGGGGTTATGGTCAGCCAAGCTGAAGGTAGTCCAGATGCTTCAATTTCCATTCGCATACGTGGTGGAATTTCTATCACCGGAAATAATGATCCGCTTTATATCATTGATGGATTTCCTACCGAAAATGGTTTGTCGAGTGTCGATCCAGGTAGTATCGAATCAATTGATATTCTGAAAGATGCTTCATCGACAGCCATTTATGGTGCGCGCGGTGCCAATGGTGTGGTAGTGGTAACTACAAAATCTGGAACTCCCTCCAAAACTACAGTCAGCTACGAAGGGTATTTCGGAGCAAAACAATTGGCAAAGAAATTACCAATACTTAGTCCATACGAATTTGTGTTGATGGATTATGAACGCAGAGATTTTGCACCACAATCAGGTGATTTGAACAATTTCTTAAAAGTGTACGGGCCTTTTGCCGATATAAGCAAAAATTATTCAAACAGTACCGGCATAGATTGGCAAGATGAAGCATTCGGCCAAACTGCTTATATGCAAAATCATAGGTTGAGCATTGATGGTGGCGCGGGCAAGCTTAAATACAATCTGTCCTATTCCTACAACGATGACCAGGGACAAATGGTGGCGAGTGGTCGTTCAAAAAGTAATGCCCGGTTAAAAGTAGATCATCAAATAAGCGATAAGTTCAGTGCAACAGCCACTGCCAGCTATACTGTAAATAAGGTGTACGGTCAAGGTTCATCTGATGGAAATACCTATTTCAACCCACTTAGCCAGATTATTCAATACCGTCCTACTATTGGTATTGCAGGAAATGATCAGGATTTATTGACTCTGAATATCGATCCGCTGCTGGATGCAGTTACAGGTAATGTGATGCAAAACCCTGTGATTTCTGCCACTTCGGAACAGAAGAACGTAGAACAACGAATTTTTCAATTGAATGGAGGATTTGCCTATAAAATCAGAAATGGTTTGACTTTTAAGAACACAATTGGCATGACCTATAATGCCCAACGAAATTCCGATTTTTTTGGAGCGCAGAATATGGTTGCATTGCGTAGCAGCATTCAGGGTTGGATTAAAAATACAGATACTCAAACCACTCAGACAGCCAATACTTTGACCTATGATGGCAGCTTTAGAAAAAATAAATTTAATATCATGCTTGGTCAAGAATATGTTACCACATGGACTCGATTCGTTCAGGCCAGTTCATTTAATTTTCCGAATGATATTATTGGGTTAAATGATATGTCGTTGGGTGCAACACCTGGTATTCCTCAATCTTATTTTAACGATGATAACAAATTATTGTCGTTCTTTGGACGTGCCTATTACAATTATGCCGAAAAATACATGCTGACAGTCACTTATCGTGCCGATGGTTCTTCTAAGTTTGCAAAAAAATGGGGTTATTTCCCATCGGCTTCTGTTGCATGGCGCGCCAGCGAAGAAAAATTCATGAAAGAATTGGATATTTTCTCTGATTTAAAAGTCCGTTTTGGATATGGCGATGCCGGAAATAACCGAATCAACAATTATGGCTCATTGGCACTAATGAGTTCGATAACAGCACCATTTGGTTCAACCACCACTACCGGATATGCACCTTATCAAATTCCAAACAAAAACTTACAATGGGAAGCAAATGAAACCATGAATATGGGAATTGATTTTGGTTTTTTTGAGCAACGCTTAACTATTTCTCCCGAATTTTATATCAATCATAGTTCACAATTGCTTTTGCAATCTACGCTTCCTGTTTCTTCGGGATACACTACTATGATTCAGAACATTGGACAAACTGAAAACAAAGGCTTTGATTTGACTATTTCGAGCGTAAATATTAAAAGCAAAAATTTTCAGTGGGTTACTAATTTGAATATCTCGCACAATGAAAATAAAATTGTTGCTTTGTCAGGCGAACAATCATTCCTGCAAGAGTCGGGGTTTGGGTTTGGGCAGACCGATTATATCGTAAAAGTTGGTCAACCGATTGGTCAGATGTACGGTTACAATATAACCGGACTGTATCAAGTAAGTGATTTTGATTACAATACTACTACAAAAGTCTACACATTGAAGGCAGGTATTCCGTCTGATTCCAGAAAAGCTCCACAACCAGGATATTGGAAATATCAGGATGTAGCCGGAGCTTATGATGCAAATGGAGACCCGATACCCGATGGAAAAATAACCGATGCCGACCGTACTGTAATAGGTCATGCAGCTCCTAAATTTTATGGGGGTATGAATAATACTTTCACTTATAAGAATTTCGATTTAAGTGTTTTTGTAAATTTCAGCATTGGTAGTAACGTGTTGAATGCCACCAAAATGTACAATTCAGTAACAGGTATATCAAACCGGAATGCACTCGATGTAGTTAATTCTGCAAATCGCTGGATTACCATTGATGCCACTGGTGCCCGTATTACCGACCCAACTCAATTAACTGACTTAAATGCAGGTAAAACCATAGCTTCGTACCAGAATATGGGAGGTAACGATACTTATATCACTTCTTATGGTGTAGAAGATGGTTCGTTTCTGAGAATCAATAATGTAACACTGGGTTATTCACTGCCAAAAACGCTAATTAAGAAAGTAGGCATTTCCAAATGTAGATTTTATGCTACGGCCAATAACCTCTATACATTTACCAAATATACCGGTTTTGACCCTGAAACGAGTACCCGAAATCCTACTGGTTTAACACCTGGTGTCGACTGGGGTGCTTATCCTCGCAGTCGTACCCTTACCGTTGGTATTAACCTGAATTTCTAATACTCCATTTATCAAAAAAAGAATAATATGAAAACAAACTATAAGATTATTATACTAGCCTTTATGTCAGTATTATTGATGACATCATGTGCGGATTTACTGACTGAAATCCCTGCTTCCTATATTGCGAGTGCTAGTTTTTTTAACAATACTGCCAATGCAAATATGGCAATAGTGGGTATTTACGACGATTTGTCGAAATTGAAACATTACGGTACTGCTGAAATGTATGTACAAACCTCTGACGACAATTATTATGTATCTGGCACCGCGTCTGATAACTCTAAACGGGATCTCTCACATTATATGTTTACTCCCGGAAATACAAATTTGGGAGATATGTGGATGTTTAAATATCAGGGCATTGACCGTGCCAATCTTGCCATAGAGAATATAAGCAATATCCCCTTCACAAGTAGCGCTGACTCAGCTTTATTATCTCAATATGACGGTGAAGCTCACTTTTTAAGAGCTTTGTTAAGTTATGATTTGGTTCGATATTGGGGCGATGTGCCTTATAAATCGACTTCTTCGAGTGCTATTGGCGATGCCTACAATGACCGTGTTGATAGAGATACGATTTATAATCAGATAGTTGCTGATTTAAATATTGCCAAAACAAAACTCGCCTGGGCGAAAGCCGGAAGTAGTCCAGAACGCGCAACACAGGGAGCTGCACGGGCTTTGCTGATGCGGGTGTTATTGTCGAGAGCTGGTTATAGTCTGAAAATGGATGGAACCCTCACCCGACCTGACGACACAAAAAGAACAGCCTATTTTAATGCCATAATTAATGAATATGCCGCCTTTCAGCTGAATGGTTATCACGGTCTGTTCTCGAGCTATTATCAGTTCTTCAAAAACAACAGTGCAGGTATTTTGAATTCGCAGGAAAGTTTGTTTGAAATTGCATTTTATACCTCCACCGGCGACCAAGAAGATGCAGGCAACTGGGGTGCAGGAATAGGACCACTTACTGATGCGGCAAGCAAATATGGTCGTGCCAATTCCTATTTTCGGGTGCTACCCGAGTGGGATGAATGGTACGAAGCCACTGATATTCGAAGAGTTACCAATATATGTAAGTATTCGGTTACAGCTGCCAGCGATTCGGTTGCTTCTACTAATAAATATGCATATTACCCAGGCAAATGGCGTCGTCAATGGATGCCCTATCCAGCCAAAGACCCTAACAACACTGACGTAAATTTCTGTCTGCTTCGATATGCCGATGTGATTTTGATGTATGCCGAGGCATTGAACGAAGTTGGTCGTACTTCCGAAGCTATCGACGCCCTCAACATTGTTAGAGCCAGAAGTAAAGCAACGCTTTTAAGTCCGGACTTCTCCAATTATACAACGCTTTATTATCCTAAAAATAAAGTGAATAATGTTTTGACGCCGAAACTACTTCCTTTTATCCCCGATGCTGACAATCAGGGCAAATTCCGAACTGCAATGTACTGGGAACGCTGTTTTGAGCTTTGTTACGAAGGCACTCGCAAGTATGATTTAATCCGCTGGGGAGTATTGTATGATGCCATTCAAAATATGAAAAATACCTATGTAATTTCCAGTTATCCGGCTGCAACTAATTTTATAAAAGGAAAACATGAATTATTCCCCATTCCGCAAAAAGAAATGGATGTAAACTTCAAACTGAATCACCTGAATAATCCGGGTTACAATTGATTCTTCAATTTGGAAATACATTATTGTCTATTTATTCAAAAATACCGTCCCAATCATGAGACGGTATTTTTTTTAGCAATAATTTTACGGAAATGCCACAAAAAGAACTGTTTATCAGGTGAATTAGGTCAATATTCAACATGATTGAAAGTTTTTTCAACATAAGAGAAAGCCGTTTTTATTGATACAAAGTAGTTTTGCATTCTAATTTAGAGATAAATAAAATGTCAAACTATAAAATCAGTTTCTTATGAAAAAACTTTTCACATTGTTACTCTGCTCTACATTTTTTGGAGTAACTACCAATGCAGCTACGTATTATGTAAACATCGGACTTGCAACTGGCCTAAATAATGGCACCTCATGGCCAAATGCCTATCAGACTTTTGCAGCCGGTATTACGGCTGCAACCAATAATGCAGGCGTAGATGATGTTTATATCAAAGGTACACCTCCAACAGGAACATCTGTTTGGAGCATGAGTGTTGATAATTATTACGGAAGTTTTGCTGGAACGGAATCTACTCCTGCCGACAGACCCATGAACGATAATGATGGAAATGGAATTATAGAACCATGGGAGTTTAAATATCCAACTGTCTATCTTTTTAATTATAATAATACGGCAATTAATGGCTCTGCTGCTATATTGGATGGTTTTACAATAACACATGGAACTACAGGTACGCCATCAACTGTTTCTGGAAGTTCAGCAATGACCACGTTGATTTCACCCATTGGACAAACTGTACAGAATTGTGTATTTACAGGTAGCAACCTATCTTACACTTCATATACTAACAGTAATGGTGGTTGTTTACTAAAGGTTTTAGGTACTTTTCAAAATAACTTGATTGAAAAAAACAATGTGTCAATTACTTATGGAGCTACTGATATTAAAATTACACCTATCTTGGATGTAAATTGCCCTGCTACTGGTAGCGCAAATCCAACTCCTGCTGTCAGTATAAATGGTTGTATTTTTAGGAATAATATAGTAACAATTTCAAATACTAGTGGAACAGCTGTAACTAATCTTAAAGGAATAATTCTTAATATTACTGCTAATGATCCAGCGGCAACTGTTGTGATTAATAATTGTTTAGTTTATAATAATGAAGCAAATTATACTGGTGGAGGTAGTAACTCAACTGCAGGTCGAGCAAGTATTGCCGGAAGTTTGAATTTTAGTACAAGTTACACATCTGATAAATACGTAAATTGTTTGTTTGCCAATAATAAAATGGTGAATTTACTATCTTGTATGCATGTAATGGCAAATACGCACGTTATTCATAAAGGCTATAATAATGCTTTTTGGAATAATCAAAACAATAGTTTAGCAGTAAGTGTAACTTCATCATCAGCTCAAATTAGCGGTTGTATATTTGATAATAACTATTTAGATGCAGCTAATACAGGTAGTTGGGGAAATGGTATTTGGGGTGCAAATAACCAAACTAATCTTAGCAAATCAAATACAGGCGCAAATTCACCTTTATTTAAGAATCCACCTTTAAATTCTGGAGCAAATATTATTGGTGCTAACCAAACCTCTGGAAATGCAGATTATACGGCTATAAATCAATCCGATTGGAGAATAACTGCAACCACTTCCTATTTATACCATATTGGTGCAGCTACTGCCACTACAGGAATTAGCACAGATAAAGCGGGTTATGCTTTTATTGCCGCAACACCTTCCGTAGGTGCGTATGAAGCTACTCCACTACTAACAACCAGCGCTGTAACTACAATAGCTTCAACCTCTGCCACAAGCGGTGGTACAATTAGTTGGGACGGAGGTACAACCATTGCCACTACTGGAGTTTGCTGGAGTACTTCACAGAATCCCACCACGGCAAATAGTAAAACAACAAACGGTGCTACTTCTGGAACGTTTACCGGCAATATGACAGGTTTAACAGCCGGAACAACTTATTATGTAAGAGCTTATGCTACTAATACAACTCATACTGCATACGGAATGCAAACCAGCTTTACAACTACCTCCACTAAGCCGGAACCTAGCAACCAAGCCACCAGCTTTGCAACCGGAACAATTACAAGTTCGGGCATTCCATTATCTTTTACGGCGGCAGCTACAGGAAGTCAGGCACCTGATGGTTATCTGGTTAAAATGAGTAGCAGTTCAGTTTCCGACCCAGTGGATGGAACAGATCCTGCCGATCTTACTGCACTTACAGCCAGTGTAGCCAATGTAAAAGTTACAACTAGTCCGATAAGCAGTTTCACAAGCTTAACAGCCGGAACGCTCTATCATTATAAAATATATTCTTACACCAATTTTGGAACTGATATTAATTTTAATACCACCTCGGCACCTTCCTTGGATGTTTACACTTCTACCAATCCAGTGACGGGAGCTACATTAACACCAACTTCATCAACCACAGCCGATATTAGTTGGACGGCAGCAAGTGGATACAATAGTACTAATCACAGCACATTGGTTTTTGTTAAAGCATCTGGTTCCGCTATAACTCTTGGCACACCTACTAATGCACCTTCAGCTTATACAGCCAGTACAGTATTAACAGCAGGCAGTACAGGTACAGCCTATCAGGGTGATGCTTCAGCCTATTGTGTTTACAACGGTGATGGAACAAGCGTATCAATCACTGGATTAACAGGTAATACAACCTATCAGGTACTGGTTTATACAGTTGTTGACGCAAGTAATACTGGTAGTACTAATTCTTATTCATCTGCTGCAACTGCCAGTGGGTTGACTTACAAAAAAGAACCCGTTTCAAGTCCAACAAACTTTGCTAAGGGAACGGTAAGTTCATCTGCCATTTCAATAACATGGACAGCTTCAGCTATAAATAGTCAAGGTCCTGATGGATATTTATTAATTGGAAAACAAGGCTCGTCAATATCGACAGATCCAACTGATGGCACTGATCAGTCAGATGTTACCGCATTTACATCAAATCTTGCCAATGTAAAAGTTACTTCAGGTACAGCCACAAGTGCAAGTAGTTTTACCAATATGATTGCCGGAACCATGTATTATTACAGAATCTATCCCTACACCAATAGCGGTACGCATATTGATTATAAAACCAGTAATAATGCCGATCTTCATATTGCTACCTCGCCAAATCCAGTAACGGGAATTAATATTTCATCTGTCGATGCAACAAATATGACAGTAAACTGGACTACCCCTATTGGCAATAGTGCAACAAACCATGGTATTTATGTATTTGTAAAAGCAGCTAGTTCTATTACAGATGGAACTCCAACTAATGCAGGTTCAACTTATACTGCTAATACTGTATTTGGGTCAGGTGCTGCATATCAGAACGATGCATCAGCTTATTGTGTTTACAAAGGCGATGGCAACAATGTGACCATCTCAGGATTGACGGTGAATACTACTTATTATGTGTTGATATATTCGGTATATGATAATACTACTACCAATAATTCAGATTTAACAAACTCATATTCCTTGTCATCAACAACAAGTGTAACCACAGGCAATCCAATTATTAATGGTGCAGCGACAGCTTCTGCATTTACCACAACCTACGGCACAGCATCTTCAGCACAAACATTCTCTGTTTCAGGCAGCTATCTCTCAACAAGTATTGCAGCAAATGCTCCTACTGGTTTTGAAGTTTCTAGCGATGGAACAAATTATGCATCGTTGGCCACTATTGTAAGATCTGGGAGTGTTGCCAATGGAACTTTATATATACGCCTTAAAGCCGACGCATTAGTGTCAGGGGCTTATAATGCTAAAGATATAGCTCTATCAAGTACAACTACTACTGTCAATATTGTTACTTCCGCAAGCGGTAACGTGGTTACAGCCAAATCATTGACCATTACAGGAACAACCACAGCCAATAAAGTATATGATGGCACCACAACTGCAACTTTAACAGGCGGTTCGTTGGTCGGCGTTATCAGCCCAGATGTGCTTACGTTAACACAGTTGGGAACTTATAGCGACAAAAACGTGGGGATTTCAAAAGCCATTACCGCCAACTGTTCAATTAGCGGAGTGAGTGCAAGTAATTATACGCTTACGCAACCCACTCTTACTGCAAGAGATATCACGGTAAAAGCAGTAACGGTAACTGGAGTTACAGCTATCAAAACATACAATGGCACAACCTTATCTACTGGAAGTCCAACTGTTGGCACTTTAGCAAGCGGTGATATTGTAAACGTTGCACCAACGCAAACGTACGACAATAAAAATTATGGAACATCGCATGTATTAACTCCATTTGGTTTGACGATTAAAGATGGCAGCAATGCCGATATGACTGCAAACTATAGTATTACATATACTCCATCTCCTTCAACAGGGGAAATAGATAAAGCAGCAGTAACAGTAACAGCAGTAACGGCTACCAAAACATACGATGGCACAACCTCATCTGCTGGAAGTCCCACAGTTGGAGCTTTAGTAAGTGGTGATGTTGTAAACGTTGCAGCCATTCAAACGTATGACAATAAAAATTATGGAACAACGCATGTGTTAACTCCATCTGGTTTGACTTTCAAAGATGGTAGCAATGCCGATATGAGCGGTAACTACAGCATTACCTATACACCATCACCGGCAACAGGAGTGATCAACAAGTTGGCATTAACCGTAACTGGAGCGACTACTGCCGACAAAGAGTACGATGGCTCAACCACAGCATCTGTTACAGGCGGTTCGTTGCTAGGTGTTGTTAGTCCAGATGCAGTAACATTAACTGAAGCTGGTGATTTTGATACTAAAAACGTGGGAACTTCAAAAACCATTACCGCCAACTGTTCAATCGACGGAGCAGGTGTTGGAAACTATACGCTTACCCAACCAACACTTACTGCAAAAAACATCACTGCAAAAGCTTTAACCATCGGCGCAGCTTCCATAGCATCCAAAGTCTATGATGGTAGTGCCACTTCAGGTACACTAACAGCGGGTACACTTTCGGGCTTTGTAAGTCATGAAACTATAACGGTTAGTTCTGCAGTTGGAACATATAGTGATGCAACAGTTGGTACAGGCAAAACGGCAACCATCGTTTATACATTGGCAAATGGAACGAATGGAGGTTTAGCCACCAATTACAGTTTAGCAAATGGCTCGGCAACAGGCAATATTACAGCAGCTACTTCCATAGTTGACGTTACTTCAAGCCAAAATTCCAGCGATGTAATCTCTGGGACAACCTCCGAAGTCACCGTAAAAGGTTCGGCTGTGCTTACCGTAAACGAAGCCAGTGAAGTAAAGAGTTTAGCAACCTCAACGGGTACAAAAGTAATAGTGAAT
>JBAXAD010000120.1:0-11068 GCA_037142715.1 Paludibacter sp.
AAAAAACATAATCCGCTAAATTATAGCTATTTATCCGCTTAGCTTGACGGCTATGAGCTGCTACAGGTGGTGGAAATAATCACTTAGTGGTTGTAAAAGCTACTTCAGATATTTCTGCTGACCCTGTAAATGGAACAAGTTATACAGCTAATGCTGCTTTAAGTTCAGGAACTGCTCTCGGAGGTGGATATGTGGTTTATAATGGCACGGGAAATTCAGTTGCTGTAACAGGATTGACAAAACTTACTACCTATTATGTAAGAGTATATGACTTTAATGGTTCGGGTGGCACAGAAAGTTATTATACTACTTCTCCTGCAAGCGCAAATCAATTATCACCCCGCCTTGAAATTTTTTCAAAAGGCACAAGTGGTGCGGGTATTTCTTGGGCTTTAGCAAGTTCTTGGGTAGGTGGCGTAGTGCCTGGAGCAACAGATAATGCTCATATTATTTCACCTGATGTTCTCACCATAAGCTCTTCAGGAAAAAGTTGTTTTAATCTAACTATTGATACAGGTGCAAAACTTTATACTCCGAACACTTCAGCTCAAACATTCCAAATAATGGGTACTTCATTAACTTGTAATGGTACTCTTGGAGATAATACTTGGAATGGAGCAACTCCATCAGTTTGTAATTCTTTGCTTGCTTTAGAGTTTGGAGGAAATCTTACGATTAGTGGTACTGGTTCTATTTATCCATATAAATTACGACCAATAACTCTTTTATCAAATATAGGAGTCACTTTCAATGCAAACACAGAAATAGTTTATACAGCTACATCCATTATCTCTGATAATGTTGGAAATGACAATATTACTTACACTGTTAACTCTCCAGCAAAGCTAACCGTAGATGGTAACTGGCCTATGGCAAGTAGTACTGGTACAAATGGAACTGCCAATACAACTATTGAAATTAAATCGGGAGCTGAAATTAAAATTCTTAAAGCATTTGCAACCCCGATGGCTTCAGGAAAAACATGCACTGTAAAAATAGACGGAACATTAACCGCAGGAACTTCTTGTTCCCTATATAGTTATTCAGGTGGTACTAGTCCAAATGATAATGGTGGAACTGTAAATTTTAATGTAGGCGGAACATTCACAACAGGAAATCTTAATGTAACTCCTGTTACAGCAGGAATTATTGCTCCAACTATCAATGTTACAGGAACATTAACCGTAAATGGAACTGCGGACTTTTCAAACACAAGTGTGGTAGGTTATGTTGGTGGAAGTGGAAATTTCGTTCTGGCTTCAGGGGGTACAATTAACATCGCAAATTCATCAGGTTTAGAGCCCGCTGCAGGTCCAATCCGTACTGAACACCAAACCCTTAATACCGCTGCCAATTATTCTTATGTGGGTACAAGTGCTCAATCAACAGGAAGTAGTTTACCTTCAACAGTAAACAACTTAGCTGTAAATAATGCAGCAGGCGTTACATTAAGTGGTTCAACAACTGTAAATGGTAACATAATATTTACTTCAGGCTTACTGAATCCATCCACCTATACACTTACATCTGTAGGAAGTATTACGGGTGCTTCTACAACCACTTATGTAAACGGTCCATTATCAAAAGTTTTTGCTGTAATCGGATCAAAGACATTCCCTGTAGGTAAAGGTGGAAACTATCGTCCGGTAATCATAACTGCTACAATGTTGGAAAATACTCCAAGTACATTTAGTGTAGATCAAACAGAAAGTGCTTTTTCGGGTACTTTGCCTGCAAATACCACTTCTACTTTAGCTCGCAACTGGACAATAGCTCAGACTGGCTCTGCAACCTACGCTTATGATTTGACATTAGATGGTACAGGATTTACACCCACAGCTACTGCTAAAATACTACAAAACAATGTTGGTACGGTTAGTTCATATAGCACAACAGGAACTTATACTGCTTCTGGCATTACTGGTGTTGGTAGTTTTGGGTTAGGAGATTATGTTACTCCTGTTATTACAGGTGCTGCCACTGCCACTGCCTTTACTACAACTTATGGTACAGTTTCTGCTGCTCAGACTTTTTCTGTATCGGGAGCTAATTTAATGGCTAATTTGGTGGCTACTGCACCTACAGGATTTGAAGTGGCCAGTGATGGTGCAACTTATGGTCCAACAGCTACTTTTACCCAATCAGGCGGTAGTGCAAGCGGTACTTTAAGTGTTCGCTTAAAAGCTGATGCAAGTGTTTCGGGCAGTTATAATACAAAAAACATTGTATTGTCTAGTACAAGTGCAACTTCAGTAAATATCGTTACTACTGCTAGTGGAAATGCAGTTTCTGCAAAAGGTTTGGTTATTAATGGACTTTTAGGAGCAAGCAAACCTTATGATGGTGGCACAACTGCTTCCTTTACAGGTACTGCAGTTTACTCAGGTATAGTAAATGGTGATGACGCAACAATTTTAGGAACACCCACTGCAAGTTTTGCGGATGCTACTGCAGCGGATGCAAAAACAATAACTGTAAGCGGATATACTGCTCCATCGGCAAACTACTCATTAACACAACCAACATTGAGCGGAAATATCACCAAGGTGGCATTGACCATTACTGCCGAAAATCAATCTGTAACATATGGTACAGCAGCTGGAACAGTTACTAATGCCGGAACTTACACACCAACAGGTTTTGTAAACAGTGAAAATGCAAGTGTGATTGGTGGTTCTGCTACTTATAGCACTATCTATACCAATACAACTACTGCTGCCACTTCTAGCGTAACCATTACACCAATTGTTACAAGTTTAACGGCTACTAATTATAGCTTTACGCCAGCAAATGGAACTATAACCGTAAACAAAGCCAACCAAACCATTACTTTTGGTGCATTGGCTGGAAAAACAGTGGGCGATGCCAATTACAGTTTAACTGGTTCAGCAAGTTCCGGATTAACAGTAACATACGTTAGTTCCAATACGGGAGCTGCCACGGTGGCAGGTTCTACAGTTACAATAGTGGCTGCAGGAAGTACTACCATTACAGCTTCACAAGCTGGAAATGACAATTACAATGCAGCAACGAGTGTGGATCAAGGATTAACAGTAGCGGCAGCACCAAGTTCTAACGTTACTATTCAAGGTGGAACTACTCAATCGGCTACAGCTGTATTCACAAACCCTACAGCCGATGTGACTGTAACTGGAACGAATACAGTTGTAAATGTAGATGTTCCAAAAACTGTGAATAGTATTACTGTAGCTCCAAATGCAACATTGGATGTATCAAGCACTTTAACGGTTACTACCGATGCTACTTTTGATGCCAATGCCAATCTTAAATTGAATGGTGCCAATACACTGGTTGTGCAAGGCGATTTGACTTTTAAATCGGACAATAGCAGTTCATTTAGCGCCAACTTAGGCACTTCACACATTGCAGTAACCGGAAATGTAAGTTATGTGAAATATATGGACAATACACATTGGTACTTTATGGCTTTCCCTGTACCAATGGTGGTTGCTAACATTGTAGATGCAAGTACGGGTACGCCTTTATCTGCAAGTGGCGATTTGATTATCAAATATTATGATAGTAATTTACGGTCAACTGCTGGTGCAACTGGCTCAAACTGGAAAACAGTGGCTACAAGTGCAACATTGGAAGCCAAAAAAGGCTATATATTTGGTATCAATACTGGCAATTTCAATGTTAAATTCCCATTGCCATCAACTATTGTAACAGCAGGCGAAACAGATGGTGCTACAGTGCCAGTGGCAGCTTATGCTGGTGGCACAGCCGACAACAATGGCTGGAATTTGATTGGACAACCATTTTTGAGTACCTATAGCGGAGCAGGTGCAACTGGTACTACTGGTGTTGGATTAAATTATTTGAATATCCCAGATGCTACAGGTTCAACTTACAACCAAACATCAAAAGGTGGAGCAATGATTAATCCGTTCCAAGCCTACTTTGTGCAAGCATTGGGTGCAGGTAATATTTCGTTTGCAACCAGTAGCCGCCAAGGAGTAAAAAGTGCAGTAGAAACAGATTCGTCTGAACAAGTTCAAATCAACTTTACAAGTACCACTGGTACCGACAAAACAAATTTGGTAATGGACAATGCGCAAAGTACGGCTTATGAAATTGGTCAGGATTTGGTCAAGATGTTAGGGACTGGCACAGTGAAACCTCAAATCTATACCATTTTGGGTGGCGTGAATTATGCCTACAATGCATTACCAATGAGCAGTGTAACTAACTTGCCGATTGGCGTTTATACCCAAACAGCAGGTACCACTACAATCAGCGCAGATGCAGCTTTGGCACCAAGTCTTTCTAAATTGATTTTGAGAGACAATAGCACTGGTTTGAGTTACGATTTATTGGCTGGCAGCTATAGTTTTGAAGCCGTTGCCGGTTACAGCAGCACTACTCGTTTCAGCATTACAGCACAACGTGTGGCTACCGAAAATGTGATTGAAAGTGTGAATGATGGTATGAACTTGATAAGCGCAAATGGAAAATTGATGCTCAGCAACAATCTCGGAACAACTACCATAAGGGTGTTTGATGCCATTGGACGTTTGGTTAGCAATAAAACTACCAACAGCAGCAGTTTGGAAATTCCACTTGTGGCAAAAGGCATGTACACTATTCAAGTAGAATCGGGTGCAAAGAGTTGGACCAAGAAAATCGTGAATCAATAAATCTTTGGAGAAAGAATGAAGAAATGAAAGAATGGAGAAATGGAGTAATGAAACTCCATTTCTTCAAATCTTCAAATCTTCTAATTTTCAAATTCTTCTAATTCTTCTAATTTTCAAATCTTCAAATTTTCAAATTTTCAAATCTTCATATTTTTCAAATAAATATTATCATGGCAAATAACTCAAATCAAACAGGTTCTTTAATCTTGTTGGCACTTGTACTTGGAATTACAGTTTATGCACTTATGTTTTTTGGCAATAATATTGAGCAAAAAAACAATACGAGCAGTTTTGGACAATTAAACACAAAGGCAAGTTCTGGTTTATTCTCCAAAAACAACACTTCATCAGATGTGTCGGTATCTGAATTAAAAAACCAAACTGACTTATCCATAAATATTCCAAGTTACAAAATGGGAAGTACTTCGGGAGGGGATTACGCACAGTCAACTTCACTAGGATTTATGTCTAATGAAGTTAATCAAGTGGATGTTCAAAACAGCAATTCAATAAACACTTCAAGCAAAACCACTTCTAGTGGAACAAACCATGTCAATTATCAATCATTGGCCGTTGGCAATGCAAATGTGGAGTATATTTCAAACTCACGAAACCCAACACAGTCGGATGTAAATATAATGCTCATTTTGGACAGTCGTTCAGCACAAGCGGCCATTTCGTCGCAACAAGGATCGAAACGTGCTACCGCTTCGTTGGCAGGCAAAACAGCTTCGGCATCAACAGATGTAACAGGTAAAAAGGATGCAAAGCGTGCCCCGGGCGACCCTATTGATCCAGGTGCTGGCGGCAGCTTGCCCATTGGCAATGGTGTGTGGATATTACTTTCTTTACTTGGTATTTACACTAGCAAAAAGCTGATTTTTAAATAAGGACTGAAAATATTATTTCTGTAGATTGTGTAGAAATAGTTAACCAAAGGGTTGAGTTTTGATATCTGACAAATTCAACCCTTTAAATATTTAATTTCTATTCTTTATTGAACTTTGTATTGCTAGATTTCTTTGTTTTAGCAATAATATTTAACTCCCACAAAACATCTCAAACCAATGAATTTCAAGTAATTGGTTTATCATACACCAAAGTATTTGTAAACTTACAAATCGCATATTTAATTTGATTACCAGCATCAATTCATTTTCCAATCAATAATAGTCAAATGGATAGATTTTAATCCATTCCTAAAATTTCAGTAAAACTACTATGGAATTCATCAATAAAAAAACGGCACTTGTAATAACCATATTGCTCTTAATTACAGCAATTTATGTTATATCAATGCGTCTTGATGAATCGGAACAAATACAGAAGTTCCCAAATTATTCTTCTATCAGTTTGCCTGCCGCCAGCTCCTATTTGAATACTAAAACTGCTATATTTTCGCCCACTAGTTCCCCTCAATTGCGGATTGCCGACAATAATTTACCAAGATTTAAAACCATTCAACATTCGGAAGTTGAACCTGAAACAACTGTCGATTTTCAGAACAAGTCTTACAAAAAAGAAAATTCATCTAACAATACTATCGTCGAAAATAATACTAGCGACTTTAATAACAATGTGGATTCATCATCCTTTCAAGTTAGCAGCCAAAATGTCGGAACCGTAGAATCATCTCATTTTGAGCGCAATACTGATATGCAATATGTCAACCAAAACAAATTCGAAAATGCTAGAGTCGAAATTGCAAAAGTTTCGATTCCCGTAACTTCTCAAATGGTTTCAAACACTTCATCCGAATCGTTTATTGCGAATAACAATTTAGTCTTAACAACTGATTTACATAACGAAAACAATCAAATGCAAGTCACAGGTAATCCTGGTGATCCTGGAATCATACCTGTAGGCGATGGTATATGGTTATTGATGTTGTTCCTAAGTGTATACAGTTTCATTAAGCTAAAATTATTCTGAACATTATTCAAGACTACCCATTATTTATTGATTTGAAATCGATAAATAAAAATAGAATTTCTACCGGCAATAAATGATTTCTCCGCACATTACTTCAATCTATTAAGTCAGCACAAAACTCATAATCCTTCACTATTTTCATGTTACACAACATATTTAGCAAAATAACAGTTAAATAGTTTGCTTTCTGTGTACGAACACACTACTTTTGGTCAACCAAATAAATGGTATACCAATTTCAGTGTCAAAAAAAAATTATTCAACAGTATTATAAATTAATTTTATGAGAAATCTAACACTTTTCCTGTTCTTATTTTTAGTGAATGTATTTGCAAACGCAACTTTGCAATTTGATTCTTCCACATTTTTTGGAGCTTCGGCAATTAATGCAGATGGTTCACATCTTGAAACTGGCAATACAGCAGCAGTGAATGCATGGAATGTGGGCGCTCTTGCTACAGGTGTAAATCCATCGTTGATTACAAACACGCTATCATATACCGATGCGAATTCTGCAAAATATGTCGATAATAGTACTGGGAAAGCAATCTCCTTCAGTGCTCCCACTGTAACTCGAAATTCTGTTTTCTACCTTAGTTCATCAGGTATCACTACAGTTACATATTATCTGGGTTTTTTGCTTAATGTAGCCAATGGAACTGCTCCAAGTTCGACAACTCTGCTAATGAATTTTAATAATTCTTCAACTGGAGGATCGCAGTACGGTCGGATTTACATTAAACAAGCAACTGGAAATACTGGATTTACACTTTCAACAGGTACAGGTGGAAATACTTCCGGCAGTTCATCAACTCTTAGTTATGATGCACCCCATTTAATTATACTAAAATACACAATGGCAACAACTCCAAGTGTTGTTCAAACAGCAGCATTATTTATAGATCCAACATTGGGAGGTGCTGAAGGTGCAGCCACTTTAACCGGGACAACTAATAATACTGCTGTTACAGTTAAGGGCTTGAATATAACACAGATTGTAGGTCTTACCTGCCAAATGGGAGGATTACGACTGGCTTCAACTTGGGAAGATGTGGCAAAATCGTCATCCATACCTTCTGTTAATGCACCCACAGCGGTTGGCGCAGCCACATCGATTACCGCATCGGGTTTTACGGCCAACTGGACAAATGCAGCCATTAATAATGCTACAAAATATAACATTTCACTTTATCAAGGCACAACTTTAATAAGTACAACTTCAACAACAGACAATTCAACTACCAGCCTTCCAATAAATGCTGCCCTCACTCCGGGGTTAAGCTATAGTTATCAGGTAATTGCAAAAGGTGATGGCTCCACAACTACCGATGCCAGTGCTGTTGCATCTGCTTCATTTGTTTCCCCTATTCCCGCAGTTGCTACCGCCATGATTTCATCAACAGGGTTTACTGCCACTTGGACTCCAACTACCAATGCCACAAGCTATACTGTGAATGTGTATCAAGGTATCGACTTATTAAGTTCAACCAATGTTTCAGGTCAAGCATCAACCTCACAGCCCATTACAGGATTATCGGCAGGACTGAATTATACATTTAAAGTGCTTACTTCCGATGGTTATACCTCGGCTTCCTCTACTAGTTTTACGGCCATTGATCCATTAATAAAAGAAAATTTTCAAGATTGGACCGATCAATCTACAGCAGGAGCATATTCAAAAACAAAAACACTATACGATGGAGTTAGCTCTGGCACGTTTTCAAGCACTTCACTGATTGTTGCATCAACAGTAAGTATAGGATCTGCTGGTATTGCAGCAGGAAATAGTAGTCCATCGGTGGGTCGTGTAATCATAGCTGGAACGACATCTGAATTGACACTTCCGCAATTGACTTCTATCGGTCAAGTTAATATTAAGGCAAGTGTGGGAACTGATTTGAATGGGTACAAACTTCAAGTTTACGATGCTGGAACCTCCAATTGGAGTGATATAGCCAATAGTACAACGCAATGTTCCAAGACGATAACAAAACTATTTTCCTACAATTTGACCTATTCAACACCTACACAAATTCGTGTTTTGGCAAGTTCTGGTGGAGGCGTAAATTTGTGGGATCTTCAAGTAAATCCATATTTTACAACTGTACCTACCCAACTTTCCGCACCAACCGTAGGATTGGCAACATTACCAACTGCAAGCGGTTTTACAGCCAATTGGACAGCAGTTTCAAACGCATTGGGCTATTATGTTATGGTGTATAATAGTTCTACTTTAGTAAACACTTCGTATGCTAATGGACAGGCAACAAGCTCATTGGCAGTAACTGGACTAACATCAAGCACTACATATACTTATAAAGTGCTGGCAAGAGGGGATGGAATGACCAATTACAGTTCATCCAATCCATCTGAAATATCTACCGAAGTGACAAGCTCTGGCCCATCGATTGTTCAACTTTCAGCGCCCGTCATTGGCAATGCTACAAACGTAGCTTCAAGCGGATTTACGGCCAACTGGACATCGGTATCCAATGCCTTGGGTTACACCGTAAAAGTTTATTGGGGAACCACTTTTGTGGATTCTACGAACTTGAGCGGACAAAGGACTTCAAGTGCATCAATTATCAAATTGATACCAAACCTGTCCTATACTTACCAAGTAATTGCAAGAGGAAATGGTGCTGATTTCACGGATTCTGAATTATCTACACCATCAGCTACATTTACTCTTTTAACAGCAGTAATTCCCACAAATACATTGAAAATTATATTGAAATTGGATGATTTGGGCGTATTGAATAGCGTTTTTGCTGCAGCACCAGTTTGGGATTATTTAAGTGCCAATAAGATTAAATGGGGTGCTGGAGCTATTGCCAACCGGTTTGATAACAGTTCTTCGGCTGTACTTTCGCCCTATTTGAATACCGTAAATGAAGTTGGCGATACCTTAATTGAGGTTTGGAACCATGGATACGATCACAGTTCTAATTCAAGTACAGGCATTTACGAGTTTTCGGGTGCAAGTTATGCCGATCAAAAATTGCACTTTGAAAATGCTACAGCTGCCATCAAAACTTATTTGGGCGTACAAATGCACTCGTTTGGAACACCTTACAATGCAAGTGATGCAATTACCAACACTGTAATTGGTGAGAACTCTAATTACAAAGTCATGATGTTCAGCGATGTAAAATCAGTAACAAACGGTATTACCTACCTCGACAATCGTGTGAATATGGAAAGTGCAACCGGAAATCCCGAATACTCCTATTTTGTGACCAATTATTATGCTAATAAAAACACTTACAGCAATTATATGATTTTGCAAGGACATCCAAATTACTATTTATCAGGCTCTTCAAACCTTGAACAGTTGAAATTGATTGTTCAATTTTTGATTTCCGAAGGTGTTGAATTTGTCCGCCCTTACGATTATTATCGAAGCTTAACTCTCACATCACCAACGAATTTAAATACCACTCCGGTGTCCTCTGCTCGTATTGATTTATCGTGGACGGATAACTCAAGTACCGAAAGCAGTTTCAAAATTGAACGCTCGACCAATGGCACCAACTGGACATTTATTGGAACAAGTCCTGCCAATAGTACTACCTATTCAGACACAAACGTACCTGGAAAAGGAACTTATTTATATCGGGTTTATGCCAGTTGTGGAATGAAATCTGATTATTCAAACGTGAAAGAAACCAACAATCTTTCTACAAGGAATAGTGAATTGTCAAACCAAAATGATTTTAAAATAAACGTTTTCCCAAATCCGTGTATTGACAAGGCAACTGTTCAGTTTTCTTTATCCGCTGCTGACAAAGTTTATTGTAATATTTATAATGCTAATGGAAAATTACAAATGCATCTAACTGAATCACAATTGCCAGCAGGAAATAACCAATTAAACATTGATGTTACTAACTTCCAATCGGGAGTTTATTTCTGCCAACTAATTACGAGCCATGGCAATACGATTGAGAAACTTACAATTATCAAATAAAAATTAATCATGAAAAATTATCAATTCTCTTTCAATAGCCTAGGAATAATTATCATTCTGTTAGCCAGTCCATTCTTAGCTTTCTCGCAAGCCGTACTCGAAGCCGATGGACCAGGAAATACATACGAGCTCATCAACAGCGTTTTAGCACCTGGCTATACTGCCGAAGAAACGCCAGACACTTTCGATCCAACATTCGGGCGCCACATAGCCGAAGTTTGGGATACAGATTTAAGTAAATATGTGTTTGAATTTTACATTCATTCGAGCGTGGCCAACGAATTGCAGGATATATCAACTGGCGCCACCGATAGACAACGGAATGAAATAAAAACCTACGAATCGTCACCCGACAGTTTGAAAGGCACTTATGGTGAAACGATGACTTATAGATGGAGATTTAAAGTTCCAGTGGGTTTTCAACCATCGCCCAACTTTACGCACATTCACCAAATAAAAGCAGTAGGAGGTGATGACAGCAGTCCGCTTTTTACCCTAACGCCAC
>JBAXAD010000121.1:0-10963 GCA_037142715.1 Paludibacter sp.
GAGAAAAAGAAGCAAGAACTTTCGAACGATCAGAGTGCAGAGTTAAACGAACTCTCCAAAAAATACGCAGCGGGTAAAATCGGAGCGGTCGAATACGAAAAAGAAAAGTTAGAGATTGCTCAAAAATATAGAACGCTTGATTTCAACGCTTCACTTGATTTGCTGAGCAAGGAATTAAAACTTCAAAATCTTTCGGCTGATCAACGTGCAGAGATCGAAAAACAAATCTCTGATACGAAGATAAAGTATGCCAATGATTCGGCAGCCATCGCCATCAAATCAAATGAGGACATTGCAAAGTCACATGCCGATGCAGCGAAGAAACAGGAAGAAGTTGAAAAAGAACTTACTGCCAAAAAGAAAGAACTTTACTCTCAACTTGCAGAAACATTCAGGTCCATTGGAGATGGTATGTTCGACTACAAGCTTCAACAACTGGACGAAGAAGTAAGCGCAGTTACTACATCCCAGTCTGACCAAAAAGCGGCTGTTGATGAAAAGGAGAAAGCCGGCACAATGTCAAAGCAGGAATCCGAGAAAGAGAAAGCTCGCATTGACAAGGAAGCTAAAACGAAAACGGATGCACTCGAAAAGGAGAAAAGGAAAGCTATTCGAGACAAAGCCATCTTTGACAGGGCTGCAAGTATGTTTAATATCGGAGTCAGCACCGTTGAGGAAGTTGGAAAGATTACGCTCAAAGTAGCAGAGTTGACAGCTGCAGCAGCATTGAATCCGTTACTTATTCCATCAGTAGGAATTGCTTCATCAATGATTCCGGTTGCAATAGGTATCGGAGCACTTCAAGAAGCCGCTATCATGGCCAGTCCACTTCCAAAAGCTTCACGCGGAATGTTATTGCGCGGTGCAAGTCACGCACAAGGCGGAATACCAATTGAAGCGGAGGGTGGTGAAGCGATTATAAATAAACGGAGTACCGCGTTGTTTGCTCCTATCCTATCCATGCTTAACGAAGCCGGGGGTGGAACTGCATTTGCACCATCTCCAATATTCAATAGCGATGGTGGTTATTCAGTTAGACAATCAAAAGCGGATGCTGGACTGACTGAGGAACAAATGCAAGCTGCTATGGAGAAGGCATTTGTAAAACTTAAGATATATACCACTATTGAGGACATAAAAAAAGGAGATAAAAACTATACCAAAATACAGGATAGGTCTAATTATTAATTTGTCAATTTGTTGTTTGAAAAAGCTGGCTTGTGAAAGTCGGCTTTTTTTATTTGTCAAAAAATTGACAACCAAAGGATTTTTAGATACTCTAATTTTGCAGTCTAATGTACTCAAATGTACTCAAATAGTATCAAAGACTATCAAAAATGAAAGAAATCAGAGTTTACAAACCGATTGACAAAGAAGATATTTTCTTTTCCTTTTTTGGAGAGGAAGACCCATTTTCGTTTTCGGCTGATGCTATTCACAAAGTCTTTGACGAAAACCCTGAAGAGACAGAATTCACATTCAATATCAATTGCGATGGTGGTTCAGTAGCTGAAGGACTACGCATTTACGATGTGATGAGAATGTCGGGTAAAACTCTTTTTTGCAACGTTGAGAATAACTGCCACTCTATGGCCATTGTGCTTTTGCTTGCAGCCCCAAAAGAAAACCGCACCGGTAACCCAAACATGCGTGGCACCATTCACGAAGTTCGCGGTGGTTCATGGGATGCTTTGAAAGCTGACGAACTCAGAACGCTTGCCGATGAAATCGAAAGAGAGCAAAATTCTATCCTCGACATTTATGCTGACCGAACAGGCTACGACCGTGCAGAGCTCGAAATACTTATGAAAGAGGAAAAGAACCGCACCGCTCAAGAATTTCTCCAATACGGATTTATTTCAAAAATCAATACATACAGTACAAATTTAAAACCCAAAAACCAAATGAGTAAACCAACAAAGACGGTTAAGGAATTACTAAACGAAGCCAAAGAGCTTGGGAAACGTATTCTCAACCTGACAGAAGGCGGTGAACCTGTGAACTTCGAGTTCAAGGATGCCGATGGCGTGGTATTGTTCACAACGGAAAAAGAGGATGACAGCATTGCTGTAGGTGATGCTGCCTCTCCCGATGGAACTTACGAATTGCCAGATGAAAGAACAGTGGTTGTAACAGGTGGAGTTGTTGAGTCAATCAGCGAACCTCAAGCCGATGCAACTGAAGTGGAAAACTTGCAAACAGAAAACGCTTCTTTGAAAGAAGAGTTGGCCAATGCACTCGGCATGATTACAGAACTGAGCAATCACGTTCAAAGTAATTTCGTTGCAACTCCTAGAACTAAAACTCCAGGAAAACAAAATGTAAAAACTCAGTCTTCTGAGGAATTGAAAAACGAGGCTCGTGAGAAACGCGCCATAATGAACGGAGGAAAAAAATAATGACGCCAGTTTTAGATTTTACGAAATTTACGTTTACCGCTGAAGAAATTCGCGCGGTAAAAGAATTACTTTATGACGAAGTAATTCAGGCTCCAGAAATTTCCTTGATTCATACCGTTTACGAAGGAATTGTCTACGACAAAGAAATCGGGTTCATTGGCAAGGGTGGAAAAGTGGGTGTTGCATTGCAAACTGGCGACGGTGATCCTGTTGCTCAAGCATACGCAATTGGGACTCGCAAAATCAAATGGACTCCTAAGGGATGGGAAATTTTGATTCATCAAAAACGTTTGGACATTGAAGCTACAGCTGCTGTTTACAGCATGAAAACTGGAACTTCATTCAATGACTTTACGTCAAGTGACTATATGAACATTATTTTAGAAGCTCTTGCAGTTTCTATCAAAGAGTTCATTATCCGTTTATTCTGGTTCAACGATACCGCTGCACTCAATATTGCTGACGGTGGTACTCTTTCAGCTACTGAAGACAAAAAATACTTCACTATTCTTGATGGATTTTGGAAACAATTTTTGATTCAGATTACTGCTAACGTAAAACAAAAAGTTGCAATTGCTGAAAATGCAGGTGTATCCTATGTTTTGCAAGCACTTGACCCTGCAAACATGAAGGGTTATCTTCAGAAGTTGAAATTCAATGCTCCTTTACAGGTTAGAAATAACCCTAAAGCGATAATCTATTGCACTCAATCGTTCTACGATGCTTATGAAATGTCATTGACAGGAACTATCATCGAAGCAATGTATATCAATTTGACCGATGGAATCAAAACGTTGAAATACGGTGGTGTTCCATTGTTCCCTGTTCCAATTTGGGATGTGATTATTGCAGAAAGTTTCGATACAGGTGTGAAATTATTGAATCCTCACCGTGCCATTTATGTTTCGAAAGAGCTTTTGGCTGTAGGGTGTGATTCATCCAAGGCATTTGGCGATTTGGATGTGTGGTACCACAAAGATTCACGTCGTGTAAAAATTGAAGCGCAGGGTAAAGCCGATGCAAAAATGTTGAATCTAGCATTCTTCCAATTAGCAATATAACCAATATCTGAAATAGAGTAGCAAAAATAACCTAATTGGTAAAATTTGCTACTCGATTTTGGAACTAAAGAAAGGAGAAATAAAAATGGATTTATCTCAAATTACCGCAGGGTTAGTTGCCGTTAGTGCATCTCGTAATTCAATCGCTGGAACTGGCTCGAAAGTTTATCTTATCAGCTACTCAGACATCAACCGTATCACTTCAACTGTAGTTGCGAATGTGATTACAGCCATTGTTTTGAACGCTACTAAAAAGGGCTATATCTTCGAAACAGTTGACAACTCAGTTGATGGTAGTTCTGACTTGGTGAAGGGGACTTACTACTCAGATTTTGACCATAAAGTGCCACTTCGTGTATTCGCAAAAACTCAAGCTGCTAAAACTTTCGTTGAGAGTTTAAAGTTAGCCCGTGTGGTAGCAATTGTTGAAAACAAAGAAACTGGGGTTGCTGGCGAAATCAAGTACGAAGCCTATGGCTGGGATGCTGGTTTGGAATTGATGACAATGAAGTCAACAACCGCAATGGCTGACAAAGTTGTCTATGAAATGGAGCTTGGATCAGGCGCAAAATCGAAAGAAACCTCATTGCCAAAGTCAGTATTCATTACTTCACTTACAGCAACGGAAACAATGCTAGGTGGCTTAATCGCCCAATAATAAATAGAAAACAGTTTATCAAATCGGTAGACTGTTTTACTGTTTAAAATCAAAAACATTCATTCAAAAATTATTCAAATGAAAAAATTATGTCAATTTCTGCTACTTGCAGGCGCATTGCTTCAGGACATTGTAAACTGGGACAATGATTTACTTTGCTCAAATGCCAATATTACCGATGATTTGGCTTTGTACCACTTGAAAACAAACCCGAACTGCAGGGAATTATTCCAGGAACTTCCCGAAAACGTGGACGAACTGATTGAAGATTTTGTATTACCGGGTGAAAAAAAAAGCGAAGACGAAAGTCAAAAAGTTGAAATCACCGGTGAAGAAAAATTCAAAGAAGACGCTAAGGATTCAACCGAAGACGTGACCAAAGAAGATGCTACTACCGATGTAGGTGCTCGAAAACTTCCCGAAAACGTGGATGAACTTCCAAAGAAGAAATAAAAACAAAAAAGGCTTTATACATTATGAAGCCTTTTTTCAAAAATAGCGGGTTAGAGCAGTCAGGTAGCTCGTGGGTTTCATAGTCCCAAGGTCATCGGTTCAAATCCGATACCCGCAACTAAATATTTATCATGAAAGCAACCGTACTAAAAAGAGATAAAAGATTTGAACTCAGAAACGACAAAGGTTTAGGGGTTCAAGCTTATGGAGAATCAAACGACTATCCGCAACAACTCATGGAAGTTGTAGACCCTTCAGGCACTGGAAAGAGTTGTGTAGGCGTGTATGCTAAGTTCATTTCTGGAAAAGGTTTTACCGACAATGATTTTTACCGCAAAGTAATAAACAGATTGGGCCAAACGAATGATTATATCATTGACCAAATTTCTAAGGACTACGCTCAATTTGGCGGGTTCGCTCTTCACTTAAACTTCAATGCCAATTTTCAGATAGTAGAACTTCAGTACGTGCCTTTCGAACAGGTTCGTTTCTCCGCCATTAATGTTGATACTGGCCACTTCGATAAACTGGCCACACACCACGATTGGGGGAAGCGTTTTCTTTTACTCAGAAAATGGAAAAAAGAAGACATTACCTTTTTCAACTTCTTTGACCCTGATCCGGAAGAAATTCAGGCACAAGTAGAAGAAGCTGGCGGATGGGCTAACTACACAGGTCAGATACTTTACTTTTCCAATGCCGGCCCTAAAACATACCCACTTCCAATTTTTGACTCGGTTCTAACGGATATGAATACAGAGGAAGGTATTGCGAATGTTTCCAACAGAAATGCTCGTTCTAATTTCCTTACTGCTGGGATGTTCATCAACTACACGAATGACAATAACAACGCTGTAGGCGATGATGGAGAAACTAAAACAGAAGATAGTAGTGCAGGAGTTGAAAAGGCGGTGAAGGAGTTCCAGGGCGATGAAAAAGCGGGCAAAATAATGTACGTGGAACTGGAAGAAGGCGACACAAAACCCGAATTTATCAGTTTTAAGGGTACGAATTACGATAAGGAGTTCAACGTAACTCTAGCCAGTTCTCAAGCTAACATTGGAAAGGCATTTAATCAACCACCTATTTTGAGAGCCGAAGCCGTAGGAGCTAACTTTGGAGCGGATTTGATGAAGAATGCTTATAACTATTATAACTCGGTAATTGAAAACGAACGGTTGAACGTGGAGCGTGTTTTCACTTCCATTTTTCAGCATTGGTTTGAGCCAACAGCTGGCGATTATTCAATCATTCCTTTGAGTTATGATGTAGAAACGTCACTAGCTGAAAGACTGGGGAAAGACAACCTCGCAGAATTATTCAAGATAATTGACAATGCAGTTTACAGCGTGAATCAAAAGCGCGGAATGGCGAAAACCCTTTTCAATTTATCTGAAGAAGAAATAAACAGTTTAATTCCATTACCATGATAATTACACCCGAACAAATTAGGCTAATCAGACCGATAGCAGAAAATGTAAACGACATAAAGCGGTTGGTTCCTTACATTGATGAATGCGAGAAACTGTTTATTCTCCCTGCTTTGGGAGCCAAACAATACAAGGCCATTCAAACCGATGTAGCCTTGAATGAAACAGGCGAACCGTTGACCGACAATTCAGGAAGTAACCTTTTAGTGGGCGGAAATGAATTGACAGAGTTATTTGATGGATGTTATTACGATTCCGATACAAAGCATTGTGAGGGGCTTATTAAGGCAATGGGCTATCTGGTTTATTCTCGTTTTGTAAGGAATCAAAACGTAAACGTGACAGCCTTTGGAATTGTAAAAAAAGACGGTCAATTCAGTGAAGCGGTGGATGATAAAACAATCATAAGGATTGCCAACGATGCCGAAAAAATAGGACTTGAATACTTAAGGCAGTGCGTGAACTATTTGAATTTCGGAAAAGAAAAAGCCGACCAAAGAAATATTAAACCAAGAATTAAATTTAAAGCAATAGGAGATTAAGACATGAGGTTCTGGAGTGGAATGACAAAAAAAACAACGGTAGTTTCGACTGACTTATTAATGGTTGGAGACCCGACTACTGGTGAGGCGAAATATATTGAGGTTGCTGATTTAAAGATAGTAAAAAGTGAAGGTAATGAAACGATTGCCGGAACTAAAACCTTTAGTGCATCGCCTATTGTGCCAACACCTACGGAGGATGGTGGAGCGGTGAATAAGGGAATGCTGGATGCAAAAAATTTGAGCATCGAAAAAAAATTATATAGCTATTCAAAAAATAAGTTTGATAAAAATGCAATTATTTCCGATTATTACCTTAGCGGAAATGTAATTCATGCCATTGATGGTTTTTGGATTTCCGACTATATAGATTGTGAAGCTGGGGTATCTGAAATTGCGAATCACGTATTTTCATTTATCAGTTTTTTTGATGCTGCCAGGGGATTTATTTCTGAAACAAATGTAGCAGGCCAGACATTAATCACACCTCCAGAAGGAGCAAAATTATTCAGAATTTCTAACAATTCAGATGCAAATACTTTTCAAGTTGAGGAAGGTAGCGTTTCAACATCCTTTGTTCCATTCTCAAAAACTGCAATTTTCGAGAATAAAAACAATAAAATAAATGCATGGTCAGAAAATCCGAGTACAGATAAATTTCCAAGTGAAGCATTAATTGCGCCGACGAAAGATATTGTAAATTCCTTTTTTGGGGTTTCTCAAAATCTTTTTGATAAAAATTCAATTACTGCTGATACTTATCTTAATTGTGGAAATGGTACATTGAATAGCAATTCGGCTTTTTGGACTACAGACTTCATTCCAGTGATTGAAAGTGAAACGTATATTTGCAACAGGGATTTTTCTTTCATTTGCTTTTTTGGTGCTGCCAATAATTTTCTTTCAGGAATTGCAGCAGGAGGTCAAACAACAATTAATACACCTGCTGGATGCTCGTTCATAAGGGTTTCACAAGGCTATCCAGCTGCTGAGGTTCAGATAGAGATAGGTAGCGTTTCTACCCCATATACAGCGTACAAAGAATCGTACATGCTTCATTCTTTTTCGCCAAGGTACATCGACATTACAGCGACTAGGAATGTAGCTGACTTTAATTCGATAAGAGAAATAATCAATACAATTACCGATGCAAGCGAAAGCAAAATATACAGAATTCACGTTCCGATTGGCCGTTGGTTTGAGTGTGATTTGCAAGGAAAAGAGTTTGTAGAGATAATTGGATCTGACAAATTGGGAACTGTTTTGTATTGCGATGGAACGTCAACAAAATTGACCCCTACTGGCTACTCTGCTGGAGCAAGTGGCGTACCGTTAAATACTATTGAACAGTGGAATAAGCACTGCATTAGAGTTCTTAACGATATAGTGGTGAAAACTCTAACAATAGAAGTAAACGATGCTAAGTATTGCGCTCATTTGGATTCAAACACTTACGCTACAGCCAATTTTTCAGAGGTCGTATTTCATATTTTCAACAATGTAAATTTCTGTATTGGAATAGGAATACACGGTTTTACAGTCGGTCAAAAATTGAAATTCAGCGGATGCGACTTCATTAGAGAAGATGTTGATGGGCTTGGTGTATTTATTCATAATTGGAATAACCAATCGTTCCCGACAGAGCTTACAATTGAAAATTCTCACTTTAAAAATTGTGGCTATTTGACAATAGATGAGCTTGGAAGTGGACAAGATGACAAGGTAAATTTGATTAATTGTGATTCAAATATAGAGGCGAAAATTGAATTTATGGTTGACGTGACTGGAGATCATAAAACCTACTGGATTAATCCAGCAACAGGAACTAACGAGCCAAATCCACAGAACGTTCCTTACTGTTTGAAATTGAACGCCCACGGCACTAAGATTTCGTCTATTTATTCATTAACTTTCCCTTATGGAGGTTATGGCTTGTCAAGACCACTGTTCTTGAATTCAATAAATGGAGATGTATTTGAGAAATTTCACTTCTCTAACAGTCAAACAGCACCATCTACATCTACATCGACGGGAGCTAAAGGCGAGATTAGAATAGTGGGAGGTTACATCTATTATTGTATCGCCACTAATAGCTGGAATAGAAGCGCATTAACTTGGTAATTAACCCCCTGCCTAACGGCACAAAAAAACGAAAATGTATCATGAATATACCACTTCCATTAATCATTGTTGCTATTGGGATATTTATCTCGGTGATTGGCTTTGGATTCAAAGTAATTATTGAGAACACCAAGGCCATTGAGAATATAAACGTTGTACTTGCAAAGATTCTTACTTCCAATATGTACGAGGAAAAAGAAGGTACAGCGCAACATGATTATATCAATAGAAGAATGGCAAAACACAGCGATATTATTCAAGAGCATGAAATTCGCATAACAAAATTAGAAAAATGAAAAACTTCTTCAAAAAGTACCATGAATTACTGACTATACCAGCAGTAATTCTTCTCTTTATTCTGAGTATTCCAGTACTCAGGTGGTTCGACCCTACGGCAGCCGTGTTTGATGCTGGCGTATTTCAGATAATGATTCTGTCAATGATTCAATTGGTCATTTATTTATCTGTAGCATGGTTCATGCTGAAGATAGCGTTTGGCCATCACAGGCGGTATTTACAAACAGGAATGAAAAACGACTTTGACAACTTAGAAAAATGGCAAAAATTAAAACTCACTTACTCTATATTTTTCTTATTGGTTGCGCTTTTGGCTTACATGGCCAAAACAGTAAGCTAGTAGAAGTACAGAAAATCTATTCCGCTGAAATTGGAGTTCGGGAACTTACTGGCCACAACGATGGCAAAAGAGTTGAAGAGTTCCTGTCATCATGCAATCTGAAGCGTGGTCAACCATGGTGTGCCGCGTTCGTTTGCTGGAGCTTCAAAAAAGCTGGAGTGAAAGCAATTGTTTCGGGCTATTCTCCGAATTGGTTTACTTCAAAATATGTGGTGTATTCAAAGGGCGGAAAAAACAACCTCGCTCCACAAACGGCTGATGTAGGTGGTTTGTATTTTGCCAACAAAAAACGAATAGCACATACCTTTTTTATTGACCAGTGGAAAGAGGGAAGTTCCAACGCCATAACAGTAGAAGGAAATACCAATGAAGCGGGAAGCCGTGAAGGGGATGGAATTTACAGGAAAAGACGACTTAAAAAACAACTTTATAAAATAGCAAGATATTTATGAGCATAATTATTTTTTTACTCAAAAACTGGAAGTATGTACTTCTAATTTCATTCTCGATAGTGATTTGCTTTCTGATCTCGGATAACAATAAACAGGAGTCAGAACTCAACCGCAAAACGCAAAACATTGAAGTGTTGAACGGGAATTACTCAAGCTATAAATCCGCTTTCAATACTGGGCTGAAAACCAGTCACGGTAAGGATTCAATCATTCAATTAAATGCTGCAAAAGTTCAAAGTCTAACGATTACGATTGACGAATTCAAACAGTTCAGAGCCTCAGACGTTCAAACTATCAAGGAACTGAATTTAAAGCTTAAAAATGTACAATCCGTAACGAACATAGGCACTTCAACCACTTCAACGATAACTACTAGTATAGTTTATGTTGATTCAACCAAATGCCTACATTATAAAGATGATTTCACCAGCGTAGACGGCTGTTTTACTGGTGAAACTATACAATTGACCGTACAGAATAGAGATAGCCTTACAACCGTTGTCTCTCGAATTCCTAAACATCACTTTCTTTGGTGGAGCTGGGGAACGAAAGCAATACAGCTTGATATTCGAGCGCAAAATCCAAACACTAAATTTTCTTACCTTAAATATATTGAACTCAAATAGTCTGTCATAGTAATGTTTGAATTGTTGGAAAGCCCTCCGTTGTGATAACGTGGGGCTTTTTTAATGATTGTCCCCTTTTGTCCCTTTTTGTTCGCTTTTGTCCCACTTGAATTTTATTACTTTCCTGGACTTCTTAAATATATAGTCAATTACTTTTCTATTGGCATCATCAATTTTTTTCTGATTGAAGTTTATATAAATATCTGTCACACTTCCACCTCCATGCCCTAAACTTGCCGCAATGGTTTCTTTTGGAATATCTAAGCCAGCGGCAAAGGTAGCCCAGGAGTGGCGCGCTGAGTAAGTCGTAAACTTAGGTATTTTCAATTTTATTGCTATCTCTGCAAGATATTCATTTACCTTAGAGTAAAATGATTTATTCAACTTAAACTGTTCACTGAAATTAAAAGCATTGTTATTTCCTTTGAATTTTTGTATTAAAATATCAGCTTCAGGATTAATTTTGATAGAATAAAGTCGATTTGTTTTTGCTCGGTTATATTCCAAAAATCCATCCCCTATTGTTACATTTTCAAATAGGTCAATCATATTTATTCCAATAAAATAAAATGAAAGCATAAATA
>JBAXAD010000122.1:0-10924 GCA_037142715.1 Paludibacter sp.
GGCAATGGATGAATGGGTGAAGAAAAGTTTGTAGTTTATAGCTTTTAGTTTGTAGTAAAAAAATGCGCTTCCTGATTGATTTGGGTGGCGCATTTTTTATAGTCTAATGAGTCAAATTCCATTTTCCTAATTTTTTATTATCTTTGTGCTCCTTGTTTTTCTGTTTTGTTTGTCAAGTTTTTCTGAATAATTTCCTATGCAAAAGTCACTCTTGATTCTGTTTTTACTTTTTGTATTTTTGACTGCAAAAGCGCAAAGTCACGAAAAGCGTAATTTTAAAATTATGTGCTACAATGTGGAAAATTATTTCGACTGCGTTGACGATTCGCTTACCGATGATAAAGAATTTTTGCCAACAGGTATGCGGGCTTGGAATACAACCAAATACGAAAAGAAGCAAAATAATATTGGAAAAGTAATAACTGCCATTGGTGGCTGGGATGGACCAGATTTGGTGGGATTGTGCGAAATAGAAAGTGAGAAGTGTTTGTTCGACTTGACGCATTATTCGGGTATGAAGAATTTGAGGTATAAGTATTTGCATCACGAGTCACCCGATGCGCGTGGCGTAGATGTTGCTTTGCTCTATCAACCTCGGAAGTTCAAACCATTTCACAATCAACCTATTCGCATTAATTTCCCACAAGCGCCCACAAGTAAAACCCGCGATGTGCTTTTCGCTTCAGGTATAATTCCCTCCGGTGATACTTTGCATGTTTTTGTTTGCCATTTCCCCTCGCGGTTGGGTGGTGAGCTGGAGTCGGAAGACCGCCGAATGTACGTTGCTTCGGTGGTTCGTGCCAGAGTGGACAGTCTTTTTGCTGCCAATGCACATCCCAATATTGTGATAATGGGTGATTTTAATGATTATCCAACCAATAAAAGTTTGTTGGAAGTATTGAAAGCCAAGCCGCTAAACGATTCTATTTCTTCGCACGGACTTTATAATTTGATATATAAAATGCACACCGAAGGAAAAGGCACCAACAAACATCAGGGAGAATGGGGCGCATTGGACCAAATGATAGTTTCGGGTAATTTGCTAAATATCAAAAGTTCTATTTATACAATTCAAAGCGATGCACACATATTCGATGCAGACTTTTTGCTGGAAGATGACAAAGCTTTTTTGGGGAAACAACCCTTTAGAACGTATGTAGGCATGAAATACCAGGAAGGTTTTTCGGACCATTTACCCATTTACACTGATTTTTGGTATTAACCAATCATTATTAATCACTAATCACTTCTTTATGACCGACATTCAGTTATTTATCCCTTGCTATATCGACCAGTTGTATCCCGAAACTGGTTTCAACACCATTAAAATTCTCGAAAAAGCAGGCTGCAAAGTACATTATAACACCGAGCAAACCTGTTGCGGACAACCCGCCTACAACAGTGGCTATTGGAAAGAATCTGCCAGTCTGGCCGAGAAATTTCTAACCGACTTTCACCCTGATATGCCCGTCGTTTCTCCTTCTGGTTCGTGCTCAAGCTTCGTGATTCACCATTACCAAAAAGTGCTGGCTGACAGACCCGAATTATTGGCACGACACGCACAAATGAAAAATACGGTTTATGAATTATCCGATTTTTTGGTGAACATTCTGAAAGTGGAAAAACTGGGTGCCAAGTTTCCACACAAAGTCACATTTCACGATTCCTGCTCTGCCTTGCGGGAGTATGGCATCAAGGACGAGCCGCGTGCATTGTTGGCACAAGTGGAAGGGTTGGAGCTGATAGAAATGGAAGAATGCGATACCTGCTGCGGTTTTGGCGGTACGTTTGCCGTAAAAAACAATGCCATTTCGGTGGCCATGGCTGCCAATAAAGTGCGCAATGCATTGGCCACAGGCGTGGAATATATAATCAGCACCGAGGCGTCGTGCCTGATGAATATTAACGGATACATTGCCAAAAACAAACTTCCCATCAAAGGAATTCATTTGGCCGATATTTTGGCCAGTGGGTACTAATTTTCTGCAGCGACAATTGCAAACCATATTATCAAAATCTTTAGCTTTTTATAACCTTCAACAAAACTACATTGGAACTACAATTTATTCAAAACAAAATCCATACTATTTGAAATCAACGGGTTATACTCGATTATGATTTGGCAGAGCTTTACAGAGTTGAAACCAAAAATCTCAATCTCAGTGTAAAGCGAAACCTAAGGCGGTTCCCTTCAGATTTCATGTTTCAATTGAGTTCTGAAGAATGGGATGGTTTGAGGTTGCAAATTGAAACCTCAAAAAGAGGTGGGCGGCGTTATTTACCTTATGCTTTTACGGAACAAGGAGTCGCTATGCTTTCGGGATTACTCAACAGTGATATTGCCATTGAAATGAATATTGCAATTATGCGCACATTTATTGCATTGCGTCAACTAATGATACAATCACCTATTGTTGACAAAACTGCAGAACTACAATCCGAAATAAAGGAAATAAAAGCTTATCTCGAAGAAGTTTTCACAGATTACAATGACATAAACGAAGATACCCGTATGCAAATTGAACTCATTAATGAATCGTTAGCTCAATTGCATACCGACAAAAAAATAGCGGATAAACCTCGAAAAAGAATCGGATTTATTACCGAAGATTAGCTTTTAATTTTAGCCGCAAATGTAAAAAAAACTATTCATACAATTGCAAACCATATTATCAAAATCTTTAGCTTTTTATCACCTTCAACAAAACTACATTGGAATTACAATTTATTCAAAACAAAATATATCTGATACGTGGACTTAGAGTTATGCTCGACCGTGATTTAGCTGAAATGTACGGAGTGGAAACTCGACGTTTGAATGAACAGATTAAACGTAACATGAAACGATTTCCAGAAGATTTCATGTTCCAACTTACAGTGGCAGAATTTGAAAACTTGAAGTCGCAATTTGCGACATCAAGATGGGGTGGAACCCGAAAATCACCATACGTTTTTACCGAACTAGGTGTAGCTATGTTGAGTAGCGTACTGAATTCCGATACAGCAATAGAAATTAATATGAACATTATGCGCGCATTTATAAACATTCGCCAGCTTGTATTGAATTCGCCGATTAATAAAGTTGACGAAATTAAAAACGAACTGCGAGAGCTAAAAGAATACATCGAAGAAGTTTTTACCGATTACAATGATATAAATGAAGATACCCGGATGCAAATTGAACTCATTAACGAATCGTTGGCGCAATTACATACCGATAAAAAAATAGCGGATAAACCTCGAAATAGAATCGGATTTATTACTGAAGAATAAATTCGTTGAGTTGTAAAAAAACATTTAAATTTGTGCTGATAAAAAACATTATCTAACTGGATATATAATTTATTATTTAGTTAGTAATTCGGTATATATTATTGGTAATCAATAGTTAGCGTCACTAGTTATTCCTAATCTCTACTTTTTTTATTCCTCGGATTTTCAATCCTTCTATGAAACTTTGATCTGTGTAAGCTTCGTCCTCGTCGGTTGAACAGGAAAGATTTGCTAAACATATAATATTTAATCAGCTGAATTTCAGAAATGAGATTCAGCTGATTTTGTTTGTTACACAACTAAAAAACTGCGAAGATAAGGTACCCACTGTATGCGTAATTCTGTTAATAACCCTTCGTTTTTGAATAGCTATATTCGTTTACGAATAGTATTTCTTGTGCCAGAAATAAGTATTTGTTTGTTTTGCAGCGATTTATGTTTTTGGCACAACAATTGATTTGTAATTGGCATAACAATCCAAATTAAACAAACAATTTTATAATTATCAAAATGAAAAAAATAAATTATTTATCAGTTCTTATAAGTTCAGTATCACTTTCGTTACTTGTTTCTTGTACAAATGACTTCAATGCACCAGAAGCAGATGCAACTTATTTTTCAACAGTAGCCACTGAAGCATTTTCGACTTCGGTTACAGAAACTGCCGTTTACGATGCTGAAGCGTCAATAAAAATAGCAATTGCCAGTGCAAATTTACAAAAAGTGGGTTTACAAAAAGAGGATTCAAAAGACCCTGATGCTTACCAAGATTCAATTAATGCCATTTCTCCTAAAGTAACATGTATCTCAGAAAAAGACACTTATCCAAAAGAATATGTAATTGATTACGGTAAAGATGGTTATACCAATAAAAACAAGGTTAAATATAGAGGTCAAGTACATTATACAGTTAGTGACAAAGCGAGCACAAAGAAAGAATATAAATTCAATGATTTGTATATTAATGATAATCTTGTAGGAGGAAGCAGAACAGTAGAAACAGTTGGAAAAGGGATTTTGCGGATAGTTTCTGAAGAAAAAAATCAACTTGCAAATGGAAAATCAACTTATCGCTATTCAGAACGTACCCGCACAAAAGTTGAAACCAAAGATGTGGTAGTGGTAGGTGATGGTGATAAAGATGAAGATGATGTGAAAGGTATGTACAACAGTTATTCTTATGTTATTTACACAAAAGGAATTAATGCAAAAGGGGTTGAATATACAATCAAAACAGAAGAACCTGTAGTGACTGTTTATAACAAAAAAGGTTTTGTGAGTGGAATTATCAATGTGTCAACAGGCAAGGGAAGTAAACATTTAGATTATAGTAAAGAAAACAAAGAAAACAACGGAAACAATGGAAACTCAGAAAACAATTCAAATAGCAATAATTCTAATAATAATTCTGATAACAATTCTAATAATAATTCGAATTCCAATTCTGATAATAATTCCAATGCCAATTCAAATGCTAATTCCAATAACAAAAATTGAAATAGACAAAAAGAGTTATCTCGTAGATTTTTAATCAATCGCAAAAAAACAGGTAGAAAAAAGGTGTTTTAGTTTATTTAGAAATTGTGATAGTAGCACTGCGAAAGCAGTATACTATCACAATTTTTTTTAAGTACACATTACAAAACTTTCTGATTTCCCGAAAATTATCTTCCTTATTTTCCCATTTATCATTATTATTTGTACATTATCAATTATTAATTGCCGAGGATGCCTATAAATCTTATGATTATGATTATTTTTGCAGTAAATTAAGCAGAAAAGTAGATTTAGAGCAATGCAACTTTACGATATTTTCCTCCAACACCCCATTATTTGCACCGACAGCCGTGTGTGCCCCGAAGGCTCACTTTTTTTTGCGCTCAAAGGCGATAACTTTAATGCCAATGCTTTTGCACTTTCGGCACTCGAAAAAGGATGCGCATATGCAGTGGTTGATGACCCTCAATTTGCGATTGATGAACGATTTGTGCTTGTGGACAATGTGCTGGAATCACTCCAAAAACTAGCCACAACCCATCGCAAGCAGATTGGAACCACCATTATTGGTATCACTGGCACCAACGGAAAAACAACTACCAAGGAATTGATTGCCGCCGTACTCCAAGAGAAATTCAATATCCTTTACACAAAAGGCAATTTGAATAACCACATTGGTGTGCCGCTCACCTTGCTGCAACTCAAACCTGAGCATCAATTGGCAGTGATAGAAATGGGTGCAAATCATCAGGGAGAAATAAAGTTATTGTGCGAAATTGCATGTCCTGATTTTGGCATCATTACCAACGTGGGGAAAGCGCATCTCGAAGGATTCGGTTCCTTTGAAGGCGTGATGGCCACTAAAGCAGAGCTTTACGAGTATATCTTCACTAAAGGTAAAGACATTTTTATCAATAAGGACAATGAGTTTTTGGTGGAAATGGCCACCAAAGTAGGATTTGAAAATTCCGACAGAATGCTTGAATATAGTTTGGATCCAAACGCAGATGTTTGTAAAATATATGGTCAAGTGAGCAACTGTTCGCCTTTTCTGCATATGAATTGCACGATTGATATTTATGAAACATTTACTGTCAATACGCATTTAATAGGTGCTTACAATGCCGAAAACGTATTGGCAGCTGTGGCCATTGGACACTGTTTTGGGGTTGAAAACAATTACATAAAACATGGGTTGGAGAATTACGTTCCTCAAAATAATCGCTCACAACTGACTGTTACTGAAAATAATAAACTGGTGGTGGATGCATATAATGCAAATCCAACGAGTTTAAGCGCTGCTATTTTGAATTTTGCGCAAATGGATGTTTCAAACAAAACGCTAATTCTGGGCGATATGCTAGAACTGGGTGAACAAAGTGCCATTGAACATCAAAACATTATAGATTTATTGCAACAAAACCAATTGAATAACGTTTTGTTAGTTGGACCAGAATTCAAAAAGGCCCATCATAATTTTCTTTGCTTTGATGACGTAAACCATCTCATCAATTATTTACATGAAAAACCCATAAAAGGGCAGTACATATTAATTAAAGGGTCGAGAGGCATTAAACTCGAAAAAGCAGTACCAATACTTTAACAAATCAACAACAGGACATGGAATTGGATTCAAGAAGAAAAAATAATTTAATCATCATTTCAATAGCCGCATTGGTGATTGTCGCTTTGGCAATCGCAGTATTTTATTTTGTAAATAAAGCCAACCAGAAAGAAAAAGAAATGGCTGAAGTGGTGGAGATGATGAACTTTGAAAAGACGCAAGTTGAAAAGGAATTTTCTGATATGACATCGGAATTTGATGGTTACACATCTAATATTCATAATGATTCGTTAGTACAATTGCTTCAAAACGAGAAAACTAAAGTACAACAACTGTTAGATGAATTAAGAGTAACCAAATCGACGAATGCCGTTAGAATTGCTCAACTGAGACAAGAATTAGCATCCGTAAGAAAAGTAATGATTCAATATGTGAATCAGATTGACTCGCTGAACTCGGCCAACAAAGTGTTGAAAACCGAAAATGTAGAAGTGCACAAAAAATACCAAGCGGCATCGGAAACAGCTCAGCAACTGGCAAAAGACAAGGAAAGCCTAAATCAGGTGGTTACTCGAGCATCCATTATGGAAGTGACCAACTTTAGCATGACACCTTTGAATAGTAAAGGTAAAAAAACAACATGGTTTACTCAAACAGCTAATTTGCAGTTCAATTTCACCATTGCTAAAAATGTGACTGCTCAACCAGGCGAAAAAACTGTATATCTGCGGATTACCCGTCCGGATGACGATGTGCTTACCAAGAGTCCGAACAATACTTTTACTTACGAAAATACAAATATTGCTTATTCTGCCTCTAAAAAAATTGAATATGCTGGCGATGCAGTTAATGATGTTTTGTATTGGAAAGTGGGCGAAATTTTACCAAAGGGAACTTATCGTGCCGAATTTTTTATTGATGGAAATCGGGTGGGAAGTTTTAAATTTGTATTTGAAAAATAGTCAACCCCTAGCCCCTATAGGGGAATTAGGCAAGCTCTTTCGACATAATTTTAACTTAAAAAAGAAATTAAAAAATAATAAAGTAACCAATACTAATTTAGTTCCCCTTTAGGGGCTAGGGGTAATATGTCAAGAAGCAGTAAATTCACCAAGGAGTCAGAAGAAATCGCGTTCGATGAAAAGCATCGCAATACGATTAAATTCAACATAACTCGCTATGATACAGCCGTGAGTAAGGGTATGGCGCGCTACAATAATGTAGAAGTCGCTAAAACTCAAGCGGCAGCCATCAAGCGAGATGTGTTGGCAAATTGGGGAAAATACCTACTGCAATTTGAAGAAAACATAAGCGCAAGAGGAGTTAAAGTGTTGTGGGCAAAGGATGCTGCCGAAGCGACTGAATATATTGAGCAAATAATCAAGGACAACGATGCTAAATTGCTGGTCAAGAGCAAATCTATGACCACAGAGGAAATAGAACTGAACGAAACGGCCGAACGAATGGGTTGTGAGTCGGTGGAAACTGATTTGGGCGAGTTTATTGTGCAAGTGGCCGGCGAAAAACCGTATCATATTGTAACGCCAGCCATGCATAAATCCAAAGGCGATATTGCTAAACTATTCAACGAGAAATTTGGAACACCCATTGATAGTACGCCTGAAGAAATGACGGAATATGTGCGAGTGGTGCTCCGAAAAAAATATACCCAGGCGCAAATTGGCGTGACGGGAGCCAACTTTCTGATTGCTGATATTGGTGGAATTTCTGTTACCGAAAATGAAGGGAATGGGCTGATGTCTACTGCTTTTCCAAAGGTACATATTGTGATTGCCGGCATAGAGAAAATCATTCCAAAAATGAATCAACTGGGTCTGTTTTATCCGCTGCTTTCGGCTCATGGCACCGGTCAGCAAATTACCGCTTACAATACCATTTTTACAGGACCAAAAACGGCCAATGAAGTTGATGGCCCTGAAGAAATGATTGTGATAATGCTTGACAATGGTCGGACAACGCTTTTTCAAGATGATGATGCCTACGAAGCTTTGGCGTGCATTCGCTGTGGGGCATGTCTCAACAGTTGCCCGGTTTACAAAACCATTGGTGGATATACTTATGATACAACTTACAGCGGACCCATTGGTTCCGTTTTAACGCCTTTTCTGCGCGGATTCAAAGATTTCTCTCATTTGAGTTTTGCGTCTACACTTTGTGGAAAATGCGTGGAAGTTTGTCCTGTAAAAATCCCATTGACTGACATTTTATTGGCCAATAGACGGAAAACGGTGGAACAAAATCTACGACCAGCAGCAGAAAAATGGGTGATGAAAGGCTTTAAACTCATGAGTTCTAAGCGAATTGGATTTGATATTTTCCCTAGTACTTTGAAAAACATCGGAATGGTGCCTTTCAATAAAGTAGGTTGGGGCCCAAACCGAATTTTGCCGAAGTTTGCAAAGAAATCATTTTCTCAACAATATAAGAAGAATTCACTATTATAAGAATTTACTATTAAAATCAACATAACAACCATACACATAATGAAACGAACAGCACTTTTCTCACTTTTTATCTTATTATTGACCATTATTTTACCTGCTTGCAAAGAGGATGTTTACATGGATTGGAAAATCCAAAACGAAAAATGGTTAGAAATACATAAAAATGACTCGGGTTTTCAAACAACTGCCAGTGGATTAAGTTATAAAGTAATTCATCAAGGTTATTTTCTACCAAAACCTACAGCAAATAGCTATGTAGTTACAGCCTATAAAGGACAACTAATAGATGGTTCTACTTTTGATTCGTCTACAAAATATGGAAATTATGTATCTCGCTTTGTGGCTGGATTTCAGGAGGGTTTAAAGAAAATGAATGTTGGTGGAAGTTATATCTTGTACATTCCATATAAGTTAGGATATGATACAATTTCTACCAATGCATCAATTCCACCATATTCAACATTGATTTTTGAAGTTGATTTGACGAATGTTTATAATCAATAGTAAGTTAATAAAAACATCATCGGATTAAATTTGTTTTAGAATTATGTGAGTATTTCACTTTCATTTCTGTCACAAAAAATTTAAGTTACTTCAAAACAACGGTTTGAATTTATTTTAAAATATATGTTATGAAAAAGTTGCTTCTTATTATTTGTTGTTCCTTTGCAGGGTTGGCTTTCTCTGCGGAATATACGGTGCAAAGTATTCCTAACCCAATAATGACTGATGCTCATGCCTATGTAAGTAATCCTGACGGTATTTTGAAATCAGAAACTGTACAGAAAATTAATTTTGTTCTAGATTCACTTAAGATGAATACGGGTGCTGAAGTAGCGGTAGTAATGTTAAATTCAATTGGTCAGGCCGAATTAAATTCCTTTGCAACAGAATTATTTACGGCATGGGGAATTGGTAAGGCCAAGCAAGACAATGGTTTGCTGGTCTTGTTTGTATTGGACCAACGAAAAGTGAAATTCGAAGTCGGTTACGGTCTGGAGGGTGTTTTGCCAGATGCCATCTGCAAGCGCATTCAAACACAAGTCATGACTCCAGAGTTTAAAAAAGGAAATTATGATGGGGGTATGCTGGCAGGAATTCAATATGTTCAATCGTATATTCGGCAAGAACCAGTTAATAAAGAAGTTGCAGTAGCTATAGCTTGGGATGAAATTTTACCATTTGCCATTGCTGCTTACTTACTTCTGATTTTATTTACATGGGTTTGGATAAGTAATGCAATTCAAAAAGTGCAAAGAAATCCAAAGTTAATAAGTAATATTGCACGTTATAAAGCCATTAAAAACGAAAAATCCGGTATTCTTAGCTTGGTAGCCATTATGTTGCCAGTTGTAGGATTTGTAGCCATACTTTTCTTTTCTCAGCCAGCATTTCTACTTTTGTTAATCCCAATCCCATTTACTACTATTCCTGGGAATATATATGGTAAATTGATGATGATTAAAATTAGGCGTAAACCTATTCCATGTACAGTATGTGATGGTAAAATGCATATTTTATCCGAAAAACAAGAAGATGTTCATTTGAAACTAGCACAACAATTTGAAGAACAACTTCATGCCATTGACTACGATGTTTTCGTTTGTGATAAATGCGACAATCAGGCTATATTTTCGTTAGACAAGCCAAGTGCTTATTCAGAATGTCCTAAATGTGGTACAAAAGCTTTTATTCTGAAAGAGAAAAGAACATTAGTTGCACCCACCTACATTACTGCAGGCACTGAACGGACAATTTATCACTGCAAATTTTGCGGTCACGAAGAAAATAACAACACTAACATTCCACGACTAACTCGCTCTAGCGGAGCTTTGGTTGGCGGGGCTATTGCGGGTGGTTTATTCAGTGGCGGTGGTGGTTTCGGTGGTGGAAGTGGCGGCGGTGGCGGAATGGGCGTTGGTTTTTCGGGTGTGCAATCGGGCGTTGGGTTGGTTGGAGTCACAGCGCATGAAGAAGTCGGCGGATGGGGCAGCCTCTCACCTAGCCGCCGCGCATTATGAGAAGCTGTTTCGGGAGCAGCGGCGTTTGTTTGCGGCGAAGGGGCGCGGGTTGCGTTTGAGGTTGGGGTGAGGGTGGTTTGTATCGAGGGCAATAGCCCTCTCCC
>JBAXAD010000123.1:0-10884 GCA_037142715.1 Paludibacter sp.
GTACTAATCTATGGTGTAGCCGAATTGTTTCTTGGTGTAGCACGTTTTTCAGGCGACAGTGTAGCGCATTTTGCCCATCTTGGTGGAATGTTGTTTGGCGCATTTTTGATATTGTTATGGAAAAAGAAAAGACAAATGTAAAATAAACAAGATTCAAGATGAATATATTTGAAAATATTAAGCAGACTTTTAATAATGGCAACTCTTTAACCCGATTGATTTTTATCAATTTGGCGGTATTTGTTGTGCTAAAATTAATTGTAGTACTACTGTTGCTTTTCAATCTTTCCGGAAGTTTTATCTTGTCTTATTTGGCTGTTCCTGCCGATTTGGTTCAGCTGTTGTATAGAGCTTGGACACCCATTACTTACATGTTTTTGCACGAGGGATTTTTACATTTGTTCTTCAATATGTTGAGCCTTTATTGGTTTGGAAAAATATTCTTGATGTATTTTTCTGAGAAACAACTGGTTGGGCTTTATATATTTGGCGGATTAATAGCTGCTTTATTTTATGTTGCTGCTTTCAATTTGTTTCCGTTTTACAAGCCTTTAATCCCTCTAAGTTTGCTTTTGGGAGCTTCAGGGTCAATAATGGCCATCATTCTCGCTACTGCCTTTCAATCGCCAAACATGGAACTTCAACTTATGTTTGTGGGTGGCGTAAAATTGAAATATATTGCCTTAATTGCCGTCATTACTAGCTTTTTTGGCATTACCTCCAACAATGGTGGTGGACAATTGGCTCACTTGGGAGGTGCTTTGGCTGGTTACTTTTTTATTGTATCTTTGCGCCAAGGAAAGGACATAACTTCAGGTTTGAATAGTTTTTTAAACGCTATTGTAAATCTGTTTAAACCTCAGAAATTGAGGGTGAAACAGAATAAAACAAGAAGAAATGTGCCTATGAGCGATGCAGATTTTAATGCTAATAAAGCAAAAAAAATGGAAAGGATAGACCATATACTGGATAAAATCAAAACATCAGGATATGAAAGTTTAACATCGGAAGAGAAAAAACAACTGTTTGAACAAGGAAATAAGAATTAAGTAGTCTGTCTAATTGTAAATCAATAAAGAAATACTGATGATTGGGAAAGCAATTTTAAAATGGCTGATAATGTTATTAAACATATTGGTTGCAATTATTTTGCTTATAACCTTGTCAGGTAGTGTGATAAGTCCCGATAAGTTTATTTATCCAGCCTATTTTTCACTGTTCTTCCCACTGACTATAGCGCTTAATATTGGCTTCGTCTTTTTCTGGATTTTGGTACGAAAGTGGGCTTTTCTGCTTTCTTTTTGTTTGTTGTTTCTTTCTGTAAATCGTATCAATGATACTTTCCCCATCCATTTTCGCAAAATCAAAACTGAAGTTGCAACTCATCCCATTCGTATTTTGACCTACAACACTATGATGTGTGGTAAGTTGAAAAAATATACTGAAAGCAATCCTAACATGGTAATCCAATATGCATTGGATTCGAAAGCTGATATAATTTGTTTGCAGGAATATACAGTGAGCACTAAAGAGCAGTTTCTGACACATGAGGATTTGCTTCATATTTTCAGGAAATATCCGTATAAACATATTCAATACAAGCAATTTGAGAAAACCAGAAGATCGGGTATAGCTACTTTTTCGATGTATCCCATCGTCAATAAACAGCAAATTAAATATCCATCGCGTTATAATGTCTCCATTTTTTCTGATATAAACATCAATGGTAAAATAATTCGTTTGGTCAATAACCATTTGGAATCTAATAGATTGACTGAAAAGGATAAGGATATGCCAGGTTCGCTAAAAGATACATTTGATGCTGAACATTTGACTGGAATCACACTGCACTTTTCCAAAAAGCTTGGAGCAGCTTATAAACTGAGGGCCAATCAGGCAGATGCAGTTGCAAAAGTGATTGAAGCTTCCCCGTACAAAGTGATTGTTTGTGGAGATTTTAACGACGTTCCTGCTTCTTACGCGTATACAAAAGTGAAAGGCAACTTGAAAGATGCTTTTTGTGAAACGTCAAATGGGTTCGGTTGGACTTTTAATGATAGGTATTATCACTTTAGAATCGACTATGTATTGTATGATTCCACAGCTTTTACTCCTCATTCATACAAAATGGATAAGGTCAAGTATTCAGACCATTATCCGGTATTGTGCGAATTAAATATGAAGATGTAGAAAGCAAAATCTAATGAAACTTCATCATAAATTATTCCATTTTATTTGAACAGAAAATTATTTTGAAACTTATTTAATTATATAAAAACTTGTTATTATGAATGTCCCCGCTAATTTAAAGTACACAAAAGACCACGAATGGATTCGCATAGAAGGAGAAATTGCTTTTGTTGGAATTACTGATTTTGCTCAAAGTGAATTGGGAGAAATCGTTTTTGTTGAAGTTGAAACCATAGGAGAATCCCTTTCAGCCGGTGATGTATTTGGAACGGTAGAAGCAGTAAAGACAGTTTCGGATTTGTATTTGCCGATTGACGGTAAAGTGGTGGAGTTTAATGAAGAACTTGAAGATGCCCCCGAATTGGTAAATGATGATCCGTACAACGAAGGTTGGATGGTGAAAATGGAGATTTCGAATCTTTCGCAGTTAGACGAATTGCTTTCGGCTACTGAATACGAGGCAATTATTGGCGTATAGTCTCTAATTCTTAATCATAAATTTATTCAAAATACTTATATCAATATCGGTTGAAAGTGATTTCTAATTGCTTCAACGATATTGATTAATGATTTTTTGATGCTTTTTTACGCACTTTGAAGAGCGTAACAACACAACACTTTAACACTACAATCTACTTAAAATGAAACCTAAAGTAAGTATAATTATGGGAAGTACTTCGGACTTGCCCGTTATGGAGAAAGCTGCTGCTTTGCTCAATGAGTTCGAAATTCCATTTGAAATCAATGCATTGTCTGCTCACCGCACACCTCGCGAAGTTGAAATTTTCGCCACAAATGCCCAAGAAAAAGGCATTGAAGTGATTATTGCAGCTGCTGGCATGGCGGCTCATTTGCCGGGTGTGATTGCCTCCATGACTACTTTGCCTGTTATTGGCGTTCCTATCAATGCCACCCTTGATGGAATGGATGCATTATTGGCCATTGTTCAAATGCCTCCCGGAATTCCAGTTGCAACTGTTGGTATCAATGCAGCGCAAAATGCGGGAATTCTTGCAGTTCAAATGATGGCTGTAGGAGATAAGAATCTGCAAACCAAGTTGAAACAGTTCAAAGAAGACCTCAAGAAAAAGATGGTCGAAGCCAACGAGCAACTATCAAAAGTGCAATATAAATACAAGACAAACTAAAAAGCACTCAAGTTAATTCCCACTTGTTGTTGTTTTAATTCTCTCACTTTGAATTTATGAAAAAATCAGTCCTTTTATTGCTCCTATTCGTTTCATTGGTTTCTTGTAAACAAAATACCCGTTTTCAAGTGACTGGAAATGTGAAAGATGCCGTAGGTGAGATGCTTTATATTGAACATACTGGACTTTTAAAAACCACAACTATTGATTCAGTGAAGCTGGATGCCAAGGGTGATTATAAATTTCAGTCGAAACGTCCAGCATATCCAGATTTCTATCGTTTACGATTGAACAATAAGGTTATCGCTTTTTCTGTTGATTCATGTGAAGACATAATTATTGATGCTAAATCAGCAAATTTTGCTACAGATTATGAAGTGAAAGGTTCTGACGCTTCTAAACTAATACAGCGATTGCGCATATCGGTAATGGATATTCAGCGCAAAGCCAATGACTTGACTGCAGATTTGTCAGCGCAAGAAAAGAGCAGCCGTATCGCAAGTATTGAGTTGGATATTATGGCACACAAGGAATTAGCTCGTAAGTTAATACTTCAGAATCCACGTTCCACTGCAGCTTATTATGCTATTTATCAAAAAGTAAATGATACTTATTTGTTCTCGCCCTACATAAAAAAAGACAAGCCTTATTGTGCTGCGGTGGCAACATCCTACAATGCTTTTATGCCTGATTATGAGCGAACAAAGAACTTATATAGCTTGGTTATGGATGCTATAAAAACCGAGCGAAAGGCCAAGCAAGATGAAGCTTGGAGCGAAGTGTTGAAAACCTCTGGTACTGGTTATATTGACATTGCTTTGAATGACAAGAACAATGAGGAAAGAAAGCTTTCTGAATTGGTTGGCAAATTAATTTTGATAGATTTCTCTGCCTATGAAGCTAAGGAAAGCGTAAATTACACTTTTGCATTGCGCGATTTGTACAATAAGTATCACGCCAAAGGTTTCGAAATATATCAAATTTCATTGGATCAGAACAAGTTGCTTTGGCAGCAATCTACCAAGAATATTCCTTGGATTTGTGTGCGTGATGAGAATGGTCCAAATTCTACTTATGTAGCGTCGTACAATATCTCATCAATTCCTACTACATTTTTAATGACCAAACAAGGCACTATTGTAGCCAGAAGTCTTGGTTTTAAAGAATTAGAACAAGCAATTGCCAAGAATCTGTAATGATTCATCAGCCTGATATTCACCAAATAAACTTTTGACAATACAATTCATGCATCAATTCATCAAAGAAAATGCCCTTCTTCTTGGGTTCGATGCGTGTGGCATTGCCAAGGCCGATGAATTAAAAGCCGATGCCGAGTTTCTGCAGTCGTGGCTTGACAAAGGGCATCATGGCGAAATGGGGTACCTAGCCCGAAATTTCGAGAAACGCACCGACCCACGCAAATTAGTTCCTGGTTGCAAGTCTGTTGTGGTAGTCATTCTGAATTACTTTCCAGCCGAAAAGCAAAATCCAGAAGCCCCACAAATTGGAAAATATGCCTATAGCGAGGTTGATTATCACTACGTTTTGAAGGCAAAACTCAGTGAATTAGAAGCCGTTATTTGCAAAGAATATGGTGCGGATTGCGTAGCGCCCATTCATCAGCATTCATTTGTAGATTCGGCGCCGGTGCTGGAACGTCGTTGGGCAGAGCGTGCCGGTTTGGGCTGGATTGGCAAGCACACGCAGTTGATTCATCCAGGGTTGGGCTCATATTTTTTTATCGGCATATTGATGTTGAACAAAGAAATGGAGTACGATGCACCCATTCGCCCCAAATGTGGAAATTGTACCCGCTGTATAGATGCATGTCCCACAAAAGCATTGTCGAATGGGTCGTTGGAGGCACGTAGATGCATTTCCTATCTTACCATTGAAAACAAAAATGAAATTCCCGAAGAGTTTCATCCTCTGTTGTCAAACCGTGCATTGGGATGTGATATATGTGCGGACGTGTGTCCTTGGAATAAAAAGTGGGCAACTCCACACAAACATTCCGAACTTTCCTACAATCCCGAAATACTTGCATGGAATTCCAGCGATTGGAATCAACTTACCGAGGCTGGATTTAAAACGTTTTTCAAACATTCGGCAATTAAACGTGCTGGATATAACAAGCTTATGCAAAATATTGATGTGCTGAATAACAATAATATAGCAAAGTAAATTCATTCCTATCCTTCCAAATCAACTACTTTTATATTTACAAAACGTATAAAATAGTCCAACATAAAATAAAATCTAACTTTCGATTGGGTTTAAATCATAATTTATAATTACTTTTGCTGACTTTTTCGTCAAATTATTTCAAATCCAACTTACTTGGATATGTATTATAATATGACATCCAACTAACTTACTTTTTTATTTATTGTTTCAATAGTTGTAATTGAATGAAAAACAAGTATAAAGACCTGATAGAGCAGAGTTTTGAATTCCCAAATGATGAATTCAACATTATTGAGAACGAATTGGAATGGTGCGGAGTACCATTAATGGACATAATTAAGCAATACGGAACGCCTTTACGTATATCGTATCTGCCCAAGATTACTCAAAATATCCAGCGTGCACGCCGTATGTTCAATGTGGCGATGGCAAAAGTAGATTACAACGGCGACTACAATTATTGCTATTGCACCAAGAGTTCACACTTTTCATTTGTGATGGAAGAGGTGCTTAAAAATGGTGTTCATTTGGAAACTTCATCGGCTTTCGATATCAATATAATGGAATCTTTGTATGAACAAGGATTACTTAAGCCAGAAACTTTTGTGATATGTAATGGATTTAAACGTCCTCAATACGTTGAGAATATTCAAAACCTAATACGTCAGGGTTTCACTAATGTCATTCCCATATTGGACAATAAGTTTGAATTGGACTTGTTTCTAAAAGACTTTGACATGAAGTTCAAGGTAGGTATGCGCATTGCAGCTGAAGAAGAACCGAAGTTCGACTTCTACACTTCCCGTTTGGGTATTCGGTACAACGACATTATTCCATATTATACCAAACACATTGCCAACAATCCACAAGTGGAACTGAAGATGCTTCATTTCTTCATCAATACAGGTGTGAAAGATACTGCCTATTATTGGAATGAATTGAATAAAGCGGTCAATTTGTATTGCGAGTTGAAGAAGAAATGTCCTGAATTGGACAGTTTGAATATCGGCGGTGGTTTCCCAATTCAAACTCACTTGGACATGATGTACGATTACGAATATATGGCTGAGGAAATTGTTGGTCAAATAAAAACAATTTGTGCTCAAAATGGTGTGCCCGACCCACATATATTCACTGAATTTGGATCCTATACTGTTGGCGAAAGCGGTGCCATGCTTTACTCCATCGTAAACCAGAAAAAACAGAACGACCGGGAGCTTTGGAACATGATAGACAGTTCGTTTATGACTACATTACCAGACACATGGGCCATCAATCAACGCTATGTGTTTTTGGCTATCAATAACTGGAATTCGGAATATGAACGTGTGAATTTGGGTGGATTGACCTGTGACAGTGAAGATTTTTACAATGCAGAAGTGCATTCAAATGCCGTGTTCTTGCCCAAAATGCATGAAGATAGGGAGCAATACATTGGATTTTTTCATACCGGCGCCTATCAAGAGTCATTGAGCGGTTTTGGTGGAATTCAGCATTGCTTGATACCCGCTCCAAAATTAGTTATTATAGACAAAGATGAAGATGGTGAGTACTTTACAAAACTATTTGCGAAAGAACAAAGCTATAAATCGATGTTGAAGATTTTAGGATATTAATTTGGTATAAATCTAATTGCATTGATTAATAAACATAATGGACTTGCCTTATATTGAGGTGAGTTCGTTTTTTTTAGGTAATGTGAGTATAAATCTAGCTCCAATTTTATTGAAGTAACCATAATGAAGGCATCAAGTGATACCACCATTAAAATAGATAAGCATATTTCAACTTACAACTTTCTCATTCAACTTTTTTTTTGTTACTTTGTTACTTTATTGAACCAATACATAAATTCATTATGGACAAAAAACTAAAACGGTCAAGAAATCAACTCATTGCTGGTGTATGTGCCGGATTTGCTGATTACTTTGGATGGGACGTAACCCTAGTACGTGTACTTTACGCTATAATTTCTATATTTTCTGCTGGATTTCCAGGTGTTTTGGTATATGTTGCTTGTTGGCTAATTATGCCACTTGAAGATTAGTTTCCGTACCAGCATTTAATTATAACGCGTCAAACCGCAAAAAAAAAGCGGTTGTACGCTTTGGAAACACGAAACACGAAACCCAAAACCCGAAACAATCTTTTAAAAAGTGCCATTTAAACTCACATCCCCTTTTCAACCTACTGGCGACCAGCCCCAAGCTATCAAAGAATTGGTGGAGGGTTTGCGTGCGGACAGAAACTACCAAACTTTGCTTGGTGTAACTGGCTCTGGCAAAACATTTACCATAGCCAATGTGGTGCAACAAGTGCAGCGTCCAACTTTGATTTTAAGTCATAATAAAACCCTTGCAGCACAATTATACAGCGAGTTCAAGGCGTTCTTTCCCGAAAATGCTGTTGAGTATTTTGTGTCGTACTACGATTATTACCAACCCGAAGCTTATTTGCCAGTAAAAGATATTTACATTGAAAAAGATTTGTCCATCAATCAGGAAATCGAAAAGCTGAGGTTGGCAACTACTTCGGCTTTGTTGTCGGGCAGGCGAGATGTGATAGTGGTTTCGTCGGTTTCGTGCATTTATGGCATGGGAAATCCCGATGATTTTGGCAGTAATGTGATTGAAATTCGTCGTGGACAGAAGATTGTCCGCAATGATTTTTTGCGAAATTTGGTGGATACTTTGTACACACGCAATGAAATAGAGTTGAACCGAGGAAACTTCAGGGTGAAAGGCGACACGGTAGATATTTTTCTTGCTTATGCCGACTTTGTACTGCGTGTCATGTTTTGGGGCGACGAGATTGAAGAAATTCAAACCGTTGACCCCATGAATTTTCATGTGATAGATACTTTAGATTTCTACAAAATTTATCCCGCAAGTATTTTTGTAACCACCAAAGAAGCCATTGCCAATGCCATTCAGCACATTGAGGTGGATTTGGCGCGTCAAGTGGATTATTTCCGTTCCATCGAAAAGCCTTATGAAGCAAAACGTATTTACGAACGTGTACAATACGATATTGAAATGATTAAGGAGTTGGGCTATTGCTCTGGTATAGAGAACTATTCCCGCTATTTTGACGGACGAGCTGCCGGTAGTCGACCATTCTGTTTGCTCGATTATTTCCCCAAAGATTTCTTGATGGTGATTGACGAAAGTCACGTTTCTATATCTCAAATTCGTGCCATGTTTGGTGGTGATGCTGCGCGCAAACAAAACCTTGTGGACTATGGTTTTCGTCTGCCATCGGCCAAAGACAATCGCCCATTAAAGTTTGAAGAGTTCGAGGAATTGGCCCCACAAACCATTTATGTTAGTGCAACACCAGCCGATTATGAATTGGTGAAATGTGAAGGAATCGTTGTGGATCAGCTGATTCGTCCTACCGGATTGCTTGATCCAATCATTGATGTTCGTCCAAGTCTGAACCAAATTGATGATTTATTGGAAGAAATAACTTTGCGTACCGAAAGGGACGAACGGACTTTGGTAACTACGCTTACCAAACGTATGGCGGAAGAGTTGACCGATTATCTTGGGAAAATGGGTGTGCGGTGTAATTATATACACTCGGATGTGGACACTTTGGATCGTGTGCAAATTATGGAAGATTTGCGCCGGGGAATTTATGATGTGTTGGTAGGCGTGAACTTGCTGCGTGAAGGATTGGACTTACCCGAAGTGTCGTTGGTGGCCATTTTAGATGCTGACAAGGAAGGCTTCCTTCGCTCGCATCGTTCATTGACCCAAACTGCTGGTCGTGCGGCACGTAACTTGAATGGTAGGGTAATTATGTATGCTGATAAAATTACCGACAGCATGGCAAAAACCATAGCTGAAACCAACCGAAGGCGCGAGAAGCAATTGGCATATAATGAGGAACATGGCATTACACCAACTGCCATCAAAAAAGGCGAAAGAAATTCGTTCAGCAAAGCCGAACCAAATGCTTACATAGAACCAGAATTGACAAATGGCATTGCAGCCGACCCTGTGGTGCAATATATGTCCAAACCAGCATTGGAAAAAGCCATTGCCAAAACAAAAAAAGCCATGCAAGAAGCCGCCAAGAAACTTGACTTCCTTGAAGCAGCACAGTATCGCGACGAAATGATAAAGTTGGAGGATTTGTTGAAAACGAAAATGAAGAATTAATTCTTAATACAGCGCACTGATAGTCCATAGTATTTATTATAAGTATTTCTACCCACATTTTTACCATTGTAACTCAAACTTCTAAACCAGGCATTTTCATTGTCACTTTGATTTGAAGTCCACCAGCCACCATAGTTGGCCACATAATTGAACTCACCATAATCGCCACGAATACCAGCGGGTAAAGCGCAAAGGCCAGACGAATTATTTACCGATTCATAAATAGTAAAATCTATACAACCAATTGTACTTGTAATCGAAGATTCTGTCCAATCTGTTTTTGCAGCCATGGCTTGGGCAACTGAAGTAGAGATTCCGAGATTATTTGCTAGGTAGTTAATCAATGTTGACCACTCAGCATCTGTTGCTACATGCCAGCCATTTGGAGCAATATTTCGAGCATCCGACACTGCATAAAAGTTATACAGCCGCCCGAATTTCTTGATTGAATTCCATTCCACATTGTTATTATAAGTGCATTGTGCACCAGTAGTTAAAGCTTTCCAATTGCTGTTATTTGTTTCATTTGGAATTACATCGCCATTCCTGTATTTTGAAACATATAAGTTTTCAACCGTCCATGTTTGAGTGCCAACAGTTATGGTATGATATTTATTGCCGTCTATATCGGTGATGGAATCATAACTCAAATTTGGATTTAGAAGTGGGTTTGGAAGTGATGTATCAGACAATGTGGTGACTTGAAGTACTTTTCCATAACCTGTTCCATTTGAATTGGTGGCATAAGCACGAACATAAAAAGTGGTGCCAGCGGTTAGATTAATTAAAGAATCAATGAAGGATGCAGTGCCTAATGCGTCCAAAGTTGTATAGCTTTTCACAGTAGGGTCAGCACTTGTAGACCAACAAATTCCCTGAGCGGTAATGGCTGCACCGCCATCTGAAACAATTGTGCCACCGCTGGTGGCAGCAGTTAGGGTTACATTGCTAATGTTAGTTGTAGTTACAACGGGTTCGGTGGTTATGGTGGTGCAAGATGCTAACAAAATTGCTATCACTGTACTTAAGAAATATGGTAATCGAATGGCTTTCATCATAATAAGTAAATTTCTTTTCATAGTGCTTTATGTATTTTAACACTGACAGGTCTTGCGACACTGTCAGGTTTGTAGTTTATTCATTATTAATTACATCGGGTCAACATCTACTACGATTTGTATGGTGCTTAGGTT
>JBAXAD010000124.1:0-10763 GCA_037142715.1 Paludibacter sp.
TGAACAAAACTAGAATCCTTAAGAAATATATTTTATTCGATTTACTTGCATCAATTCTGGTGCTGGTTTTGTTTATGATATTTCGTAAAACGGTTAATAATATCTCCATTTTTGAAGGATCTCATTTTTTTGTTCCAAGTTACAATTACATCGCCAGTTTTTTTCTGTTTCCTATTGCCTGTGTCATTGTTCATGGCTTTTCAGGCTTTTACCTGAATCCGATAAAACAATCAAGGGTTAGCCTGATTCTCAATACATTTGTCGCGTCGTTATTTATTTCAATGACAGTGTTTTCAGTGCTTATGCTCAATGATGTGGTCGTTTCGTATGAGTATTATTATTATTCATTGTTGGTATTATTTGTTTTATTGTTTGGAGTTACTTATTTTTTTAGGTCGATTATCTTTTCTCAAATCCGCCATAATTTCAAAACAAAGAAATGGACTACGAATACAATCATCATTGGTACAGGTGAAAAGGCTTTGAAAATTGCCTCAGAGTTAGAACAGAATGCTACCCATAACACACTAATTGGTTATATTTCTACGGATAATATCGTGAATGTGCCAAAAAATATGGTGTTGGGGAGCATCAACAAGTTAGATGTTGTTTTTGGAAATCATTACATTGAGGAATCCATAATTGCCATCGACAATGCCGATGAACATCAATTATTTACAATCATCAATTTACTCTACAAATACAATATCGACATACAATTTACTCCCCGATTATATGAAATTTTAACGGGTAGTGCCAAGATTAGTAAAATGGGAATTATACCTTTGGTGAACATCACCAACCCTTCCATTTCGGATTTTGAAGCCAGTTTGAAGCGAATTTTTGATATTGTTGTTTCCATTATTTCCATCATTTTACTTTCGCCAATGCTTATTCATTTCATGATGAAAATTAAAAAGGATTCAAAAGGTCCCGTTTTTTATCGTCAAGAGCGTATTGGAAGGCTAGGAAAGCCATTCAAAATACTGAAATTCAGAACAATGTATATGAATTCAGAGAATGGCACTCCACAGCTTAGTAGCCTTGAAGATGAGAGAATTACAAATGTTGGTAAAGTGATGCGTAAGTATCGAATTGATGAAATTCCTCAGTTCTGGAACATCCTCAAAGGTGATATGAGCTTGGTTGGACCTCGACCGGAAAGGCGTTTTTACATCAATCAAATTATTGAAGAAGCACCCTATTATTGTTTGCTTTATAAAATTAGACCTGGTCTAACCTCTTGGGGTCCAATTAAAATTGGCTATTCCGATACCATCGAGAAAATGATTGAAAGACTCAATTATGATATTATTTATTTGGATAACATGTCGTTTCTTACAGATTTAAAGATTTTAATTTACACCTTCGAAATTATTTTTAAGGGTAAGGGGATGTAGATTATTGCAAATCATGGAAGTTGCCCAATTTCTATGATTCAACTGGCGACATCAAGTCATTTCTTTGTTAAACTTCAGGAACCATTTCATTTAAATTCAATCATAAATTCCGTCAGACTCTTGGCGGATGGGATGCCGATTTTTTTGCGGATTCGCGATCGCGCTACTTCCACTCCTTTGAGGGAAATGTTCATCAGATGTGCAATGTCTTTGCTGGAGAGATTAAGGCGCAGATAGGCACAAAACCGCAAATCGTTGGACGTGAATTCGGGATAAGTGCTGTGCAGGTTGCGGAAGAAATTCTCATGTATGCGGTCGAAGTTGGTTTGGAAAATGGCCCAATCGTCTTCTGACGATAAATTCTCGTCGAGTAAACGAATCAATTTATCATAGTATTTATTGGGGTATTGCGTTCCCAGTGCCTTCTTTTGGGTCATTACCTCTTCTTTTATATTCACCAGTATCTCGTTCTTTTTGATAATGGTCATGGTGGAAACAGCCAGCTCCTTGCTTTTTACGGTCAGTTCCGATTCCAGTTTTTCGTTTTGCAAAGCAATGATTTGTTTCTCCCGCTTTTCTATTTCCTTGATGCGAATTTTTTCTTGCTCCTGATGAATCTTTTCCTTTTTCATTTGGAACAACCTTAGGATGTACAAATAAAGCCCAACAGCCAACAGGATTATCAATAATACATAAATTACTTTGGCCGCCAGACTTAGATAAAACGGTGGAGCCACCTCAAAGGAATAACTCACCTCCGACAATTTGATGCCGCTTTTGGTCATCACTTCAGCCTTGAAAGTATATTCGCCGTGCGGCAAATAACTGAATTCTTTGCGCGAAGAAGCTGTCAACTCGCTCCAAACCAAGTCCAGTCCTTCCAATTTGTATCGGTAGTAGATGTTGTTCAGCTTGCTAAACTGTGGATAGAAAACAGTGAAAACGATATTGTTTCGCTTGTGGGGAGTAACCGGAGCATGATTGCTAAACAAGGGCAGAAAGACACTTTCCTTCGATTCTGCATCGGTGGTTTGAATGCTCCTGAGCTGCAAATGCGAGTTTTCGGGCTTCTTGGATGACAAATCGGTGTGGTACAATGCCAGTCCATTTTCGAGGGTAAACAAACATTCATCGTCCGAAATGGGAATCGCATTCTGGTAATCGTCCACGGTTTGGTTCAGAAAAAGTGCGTATTGAACCACATCCAACAACTTTATAGCACCCGGTTTTACCTGTACCAACGCCGCCTCACCATCTCGAATGAACCAATACAAATCCTGCTTGAAATAACAAACCCTGTAACCATGAGAGAAATAGCCCAAACTTTGGTTTAATTCTTGGTACGGAATAATCTTTTTTCGGATATCGTCGTATGTATAAAAAGCTGTATTGTCGGTAAAAACCACCCTGTTGTTCACCGAAAAAACGTTGATGGGATATTCATGCTTTTGGTCTAGGGATTTGAAAATGCTGAGGTGCTCAATCTTTTTCAAATCGGGTGTCAACTGTATGGCATACAATCCCTGGTGCAGGTGACTGGCCCAAATGGTACCGGTATAGTCGATTTCAATATAGCGAATGGGGTTCACGAAGTTTTCCACCACGTGACTGAAAGTCCATACACCATTCACTATTTCGTAGATACAAAGCTGTGTGTAAGTGCCTTGTACCAATACTTCTTTTCCATGAATAATGCCTTTTTTTATACACATCCCGCCTTTTACGGGCGAAATGATGTGCGTTCCTTTTTCCGAAACATTAAATGTAACTTCATTATTCCCACATATTTGTTGGTTCTCAAATTGGTTAATACTCCACACCTGCCCTTTTATCTTTGGCTCTAATTGAAGGTGTTGGATGTGTTTTTCGGTTTTATCAAATTCGGCCTTGTACAATCCCTGATTGGTGCCCAAATACAGATTGGGGGCGCTGTAACTGAGCGAATAAATAGAACCCACCGAGGGGTTAAAGGAATGAATATAACGGATGGAAGAATTGAGTTGCAGGAGCGAAATGCCTTTGTCCAAGGCCAGCCATAGGTTATTGTCACGGTCGCAATACATGCCCAGCACGGTGTTGTTTTGCAGCACATTGGAGGTGTTGAGGGTCCACTGTTTTTGCCCTTGTTTGTTGATGGCCGTCACACCGTTGAGAATGGTTCCCAGCACAATTAATCCTTTTGGCGAAATAACGGCTCGGTTAATTTCAGCCTTTTTCAATTCTTCATCCACATTGGTTTTAAAAGGGACAATATTTGCCCCATCAAACAAAAATAAACCATTGGCTTGCGTAACCAGCAATGCATGAAGCGCGTCAAAGGTCAGCACCGAAACCACAGGACTTTTTAAAATATCATTCTTTATTGGAACAAAAGTGTTGCTATTCAAATCGAAATAGCTGAAACCGTATTGCTCGGTGTGCGAATAAATCTTTTTGTTGTAAATGTTGAAAAACAAGAAGGTGAAAGGGCAACGATAACCGTTGACTTGTCCGTTTTTTATTGTAAAATAGGAGGTAAAAGACTGGAAAATAATGGTGCCATTGAAATCCAGGATATTCCAGATTTCATCGTTTTGCATTGTATAATTTTTCAATTTAGCAGAAAGCGAGCTGTAATGTAATTGTCCCAATGCATCTTTCTCGTAATAGCCGAACTCCTCAAAAGAACCTACATAAATCCGGTTGCCCTTTATCATCAACGAGCGCACCATCTTGTTAGCGGGCATCTTGTGTGTTTCCCAAAGCGTGCCGTCAAACTGTAACAACCCTTGATTATTACCAAAATAAAGAATGCCGTCACTACCTTGCCCTACCGCCCAGTTTTGGTTGGAGGCGTTGTAATCCTTTTTTGCAAATTGTGTAACTATGGGTGTAAATTCCTGGCTGAAAGTAAGAATGGAAATGAAAAGCAGTAAGTGTAATAAATATCTTTTTGATGGATTATTCATGAGTGTTTATTAGCGTTACTGATTGTATTCAAGTGGTAATCGTTTACAAATAACAGAAAATTCTGCGACATGGCAAAATGTTTACTTCCTTAAATACTATTTAAGTTTCAATACTACCATTTTAAACAGAAAAAAGCCTTGCCACGTTCGGCAAGGCTTTTTAAAAATGTACGCTTTATTTATTTTACCGTATCGGCTGCTGCACTATGATTTGTTGGAGCATCGGCGCAATGTTTGTCATGTTGTTCCTGCATGCAGCAATGGTGTTCGTGCGGATGGCACATTGGGCGTCCACAATTAAAATGTTCTGGTCCCATGGTGGCAAATAAACCTCCAAATGTGAGGGCGGCGGCTGTTAGGCCTACTAAAAATCTTGATTTTCTTGACATATTATTTCTTTATTATAAGTTAGTTACTTTGTTGTTTCTGTCGTTTTGGAATCCGAGCAACATTTTGAATCGGTCTCACATTTCTGTTTTGAATGGCAACAACCCATGCCATGATTGTTTTTGAACTCGGCATACTCTTCTTCGCTCATCGAACGAATTTTGTCCATCATTTGAAATCTACCTCCACGACGGTGACCACCGCAACGTCCATGTCCGCATCTACAAAAAAGACCCATAATCAATGAGAATATAAAAATACCCACTAATAATTTTGGCATAAAGAATGCCAATGCACCAACGATGATGCCTACAAATACTGTTCTTAAAATTGATCTTGTCATTTTGTTTTTATTTAAATTGTTGTTTCATTTTTGTCTTATATAAATGAAGACGAACTACCGATAGTTTTACTTTAAATGGGTTGAAAAAAGTTTACCCCTAACTACTAAAGGGGAGTTGTAGTTAGTCTCATTTTACATGTTTTCTATGCTATCAAAGAACTAGAGACGTGAAAGTAGTAACTATTGAAGGTGTTTGCATAAAAAAAACGGACTCAGGCACATTTGGCTAGTCCGTTTTTTTCGACTTAAATAATAGAATAAAAAATTATACTACATTATATTCAGCAAATTAATAAATCTGAAATATTAATTTGTAATACACTAACAAACTGCGTGTTTTGTCTTGGCTCTTGGTTCTTGAATCTTGGTTCTACTTACTGCAACAGCGACTTTTCCATTGGCTTTTAAACTGTGTTTTTTCTTCATCGCTCATGTCCATAAACTTATCTTTAAAAGCTGCATGTTGTGCAAAATGACGATGTACTTTATCGTGATGACGGTTAAAATTAAATCCGCCAAACAAGATGCGACTGAGCACCAATAATCCCATGGCTTGCCAATAACCGAGTGGCGATAGTGTGGAAATTGCGGGCAAAATCCAGTTCCACAATAGCATTACAATGGCACTCATCCCAAAAATCCCCATGATAAACAGAGGCAAAAAGAACATTTTTCTTTTTCTGTATTCGTTTCTATTAGTTGTTTCCATAATTCTGAAATTAATATTTATTTTTTTTTACTACTATCTACTGTCTACCAACTACTAACTATTCAGCTCTTTGTATAAATAATTTAGTTTGTTCCTCAAATGCTTTACGGCATATCCCTTGCGACTTATAATCGTTTTTAGGTTTTCTCCTTGTTGATCTGCTATCTGTTGCAAAGTCATGTCTTCCATTTCATTGAGCAGAAAAACATCTTTTTGATTCGTAGGCAATTCGTCCAACGCTGTTTGAAACTCTTTCCAAAATAGCTCTTTGAAAAATCCCAATTCAGGATTATTGCTGTCGTCCATCAGCAGTATCTCCTTGAAATTGAACTCGCCGTCGTCGTTTTCGTAGCTGTAATCTTCCAATGCCAAACTGGTTTTCTTGCGGCTTCTGTCGGTTATTTTGTTGCGTGCCACTTCGTACAGCCAAGCACTTACATTCTCCAATTCAGCGATATTGTTCAGCTTACTGAACTGATACCAAACATCTTGCACCACATCCTCTGCATCTTCCACCGACTTTACACGTCCACGCACAAACCCAAACAAGTTTTTGCCAAACTGCTGAATGGTATTGGTAATGGAAGTTGAATTTTTATCTGCCATTGAAATATGAATTGTTGTCTCCATAAAATTGAAGACGAATGTAGTTGGATTTTACTTTAAATGGATCAATTTTTTTTGGGGGAATAAGGTTCTATTTCTCCGATTTCAATGCCTTCTCAATATTCTTATCAGGAATAAGCCACATAATGGAGCTAATGATAAAAATACCATAAGAAATATAGGGATGAACATAGGCCAACGGAATGGAGCAAACATACATTACAAGCGAAATGTTCCCTTTTTTTCTGGACATTTTAAATGCTTCTTTTAAAGCTTCACTATCTTTTGAGTTCTTCTCCACTTCTTTTTGCAAAATGTAATACGCTGCACCACAAAGTAATAGTATAACACCATACATTGCCACAGTATTTGTTTCGAAATGGTTTTCGCCCATCCAAGCAGTGGCAAATGGCACCAGCGACAACCAAAACAGTAAGTTGAGATTGGATAAAATCATTACACTCGTAACTTCCTTAACCGAATGTAGCAAGTGATGATGGTTGCCCCAATAAATGCCAATGTATGAAAAACTCAATCCGTAACTGATAAACACGGGGATTAATTCCTCTAATTGTTTCAAGTCGCTACCGTGTGGCACCTTAAATTCCAATACCATAATGGTAATGATAATGGCCAAAACGCCATCGCTAAATGCTTCTAATCTATTCTTGTTCATGTGTTTTATATATCCTATTAATACTGTTTATTTAATTCATCCCTCAGGTTCTTTGGTAATTTTGCTACCACCAATTCGTAGGAATGTCTGATTAATTCGCAAAGAAAATCGTGCGAAATCATTGGGTCTATGATAACGGTATTCCAATGCTTTTTGTTGAAATGCCAGGCCGGAACAATGGCAGAATACTCTTCACGCAAAGTGATGGCTCGCTCAGGATCACACTTTATTGTAATCTGAGTTTCGGGATTTTCCAACGGAATGAGCGCAAACATTTTGCCTTGTACTTTCAGCACCAATGCAAAATCGCCAAAAGGAAGGCTTTCTGTTGCGCCTTTCAGGCTGAGACAATATTCTCGGAGTTCTTCTATATTCATAATTATTGTCCATGCATTTCATACATGGCTAATCACATTTAACCACGTTGTGTTTGTTTTAAATAAATCCTAATATTCAAAATATCAGAACTTTAACCTATAACTTAATAAATATCTTCCGTTTATACAGCATACTACCAATAAGCCAACTTACTCCCACAAACATCAATGCATAAACCAGCGACCCAAAATAATCACCAAATAATGGCAAGAGCCACTCATTGAAAATATAACCTTTTACGGTAGTCCATTTATCCAAATGCATAAAACCAGTGTTAATCAACGTGGTGCCAAATATGCTGGCCACAACATAAATAAACATTGGATTTACGCCAAACGATTCAAAGAAAACACTCCATTTCTTATGTCCTTTTATGTCGATAAGCCAAATAAGTAATGCCAATAAAAGCGATGCTAACCCGCAAGTAACCAACACATAACTAGAACTCCACAAAGCTTTATTGATAGGAAAACCATAATCGAATAAAAAGCCAAGAAACAATATAACGCTACCCAAAATAAAAAGTTTTTCGATGCGTTGGTGATTTTCTTTGGTTTCGGAAATCAATTTGCCAGCCATAAAACCAATCAAAACATGCGCTATGCCGGGCAAAGTGCTCACTACGCCTTCGGGGTCAAAACGAATGGCTGTTCCGTCGGCCAAATGTTCTGTATATAAATGGTTTGCACCCAAAACAGCACGGTCAATCATGGTTACAATACTACTTTCGGTGAGTCCGTAACTATCTGTAGCTCCAAGCAATATCCAATACAAAATCAAGATGAACCCAATGATTCCCGGAATTCGTTTGTGTTTAAATATCAGCACAATAAGCGACCCGAAGAATGAAACCAGCGCCAATCGTTGCAAAATACCCAAAATGCGCAGGTTTTGAAAGTCAGTTGCCGACTGCCAGATTTTATCGATAAGTGGAAGATTTTCAGTTCGTAACACGCTCATTCCATGAGCAAAAAGGCTAAACCAATTAAGAAATAGCCCAATTATAAAAAGCAATACCAAACGACGAAGTAGCTTGATAAAAGTCTGTTTGGTGAATTTGAAATCGAACTTTTTGTAGGAAAGAAACATGGAAACGCCCATGATGAACATAAAAAATGGGAATACCAAGTCGGTAGGAGTCAATCCGTTCCACGCTGCATGCCTGAGTGGCGCATAAATACTCCCCCAACTGCCTGGATTATTCACCAATATCATGCCTGCAATGGTGATACCGCGCATTACGTCAAGTGAAAGCAGCCGGGATGGGATTGATTTCGTAGATGGTGACATAATATATGGTTTAAAATTTTAGTGTACAAACTTACACAATTTGTTTGATAATGAGGATGATTAAGGAAATAAATTCTTGAATTAAATTGAAAAAGCATCAACCAGAATAAATCTGATTGATGCTTTTTACAAATCTTTTCTACTGGGCGCGAGTTATCTTTTCTACTGGGAGTGCGACTCAAAGTCGCACTCCCAGTAGAAAAAACTACATTCCCAACACCTTAAACTCTACCCTGCGGTTTTCTGCTTTGCCTTCAGGAGTAGCATTGGTGGCTATCGGTTTGGTTTGACCAAAGCCCAACGATTTCATTTGCTGTGGTTTTGCGCCTTTGCTTGTTAGATAAGTAACTACCGATTTAGCCCTGGCTTTAGATAAAGCAAGGTTTTTTGGAGCTTTGCCATCATTGTCGGTATGACCAGAGATTTCAATCTGTAGCTTTGGATTCTCAATCAGAATACCCGAAACCAAATTCAATACTTCCAATGCTTCTAGCGTTAAATCAGCTGTGCCCGTGTTGAAGTTCACGTTCTTGAACTTGAATACCAATCCTTTTTCAATTTTTACTATTGGATCGAGCAGAATTACTCTCTTGGTACCACGAGCAACATTCAGCAAATTAATGGTTTGGCGTTGTGGTACATATCCATTGGCGGAAACTTCTACTTCGTACGATTTGCCTTCTTGCACCACGGTTACAATCTGTCCTTTGTCGTCGGTTTGTCCGGTTTGCATCACTTGGTTGTTGTTTCTCACTACCATGGTGGCTTTCAGAGGTAGTCCAGTTTTTACATCTATCACCTTGGTTTCAAGCTGTACACCTTGAATTTCTGCTACCAAAGTCACATCTTTCTGCACTTTTTTGGCTTTTGCTTCTACTTTTTCGGTTTTGGAAATGTAGGTTGCAGCCGAAGCAGCCAATTCGTAAGCATCTGCTTTTGGAACTTCAATGCTGTATGTTCCGTTTGCATTTGTATCTGCCGATTTAATTGCCTTTCCATTGCTGTTAATAACCACCTTTGCTTTTATCGGTTTGGCGGTAAATGCATCGGTCACTTTGCCCGACAAAACCACTGTTTGTGGAATGGCTGCCAATGCAAAATCTTTGCTTGCCGTTTTACCAGCTTTTAGCAAATCCACTGTTGCACTTTGCGCAGTGTAATCGGTAGCCGAGGTTTCCACTTCGTAAAGTTTACCACCAGGAAGCGTTATCGAGTACTTGCCATCATTGTCGGTTGTAACTGTATTTACCGTTGCTCCGTTGTTTTTTATGAGCAATGTTGCAGCCAAAGGAGCGGCAGTTTTATCATCCGTTACTGTACCAGCTAGCGTTGTATTTTTGGTTTTTGTTTTACAGTTCAGCCCCAACTGTACGCCCAATTCCAAACCGTAAGCGCGCGTTTGCAGTTGGTCGGCACGGTTGGCAAGCGTGTTCAAATTAGTGGCATTGGTGGCCATGATAAATTCCGATGGGTTTGTTTTCACGTTCTGAAAGCCATGCATCAACTTTGCACCAGCAAAAAGAGCAACATTGGAACTTAATTTATATTTCATTCCCAATGCTCCTTCAGCACTCAGGTTGTTTTGTTTGTCTATGCTTCCACTTCCGGTAACAGCTTTATTAGTTGGGTAATAATACGGAGAACCTGTTACGTCCACATCAAAAAGCGTAACATTGTAGTCGGGATAAAATCCGGTACGGGTAATGTTGGCTTTGGTGCTGTATTTAGAACTTAGATTCACGCCATACGCCAAACCAATATTGGCATAAGCACTTAATTTTGAACTCAATGCATAATCAATTCCCAACTTCACGGGTATTTCCAAAAACGTGATGTGCTGTTGCTCTTCAAGGTTTTTGGCGGTTTCCGTTAGGTAAAAAGTCTGGTTGCCTGGAATGGTCGATTCATACTCCGAAGTCCAAAGTTGGTTGGTGTAATCCGTTTTGCGCAGACTGTTGTATTGCGTCAGCCCTAAGCCAAGCGAAGTATTTAAACTCACTTTGCCACTTCTGAAAAAGGTATACAC
>JBAXAD010000125.1:0-10720 GCA_037142715.1 Paludibacter sp.
TCAGATAATAAACTAATTAAAGCTTACCCGCCTTTGCGGGTTTTAGTGCAACATATAACTAACACATAACTAACACATAACTATATAGTAACAGTATACAAACGTAAACTATACCCATTTGTGTATAATAAATTGTAAAATAGGCATATATGATGGATGTATTTGTATTGATTCAATATATTTGTTCAATAAAAGACTAATTATTTAACTCTTTATTTTGATGCTTATAAAAGCCGATGTTAATTATCAAGAAGTAGTTGTTCTTTTTTTATTGTTGTTGAAAACTCATAGTTTGTACATTCAATAATGTTTACTAACATTGCAGTCGCTTAAGGAACACAACAATGTGAACCTATAAAAGCACCAATTTGTACAATGATACAATTGAAAACTGTTCAACGGTCAAACCCGTCGGACATCACTGCTCCTCACAAATTTTACGTGAGCACGCAAAGTTCGGGAGAAGTATCTCTCGAAAAAATGTCGGAATTAATTTCCGAAAAGTGTACACTGACTGAAACGGATGTTTTGGCGGCACTGAATGCGCTCACCATTGAGATGACCACGCATTTGATGGATGGAAAAATTGTGCGTTTTGGCACTTTTGGTTCATTCCAGTTGGGCCTCAGCAGCCACGGAGTAGCTACGGAAGCAGAATCTTCTAGGTTACAAGTGAAAGCAACTCGTGTCAAATTTCGCCCGGGAAGACGGATTGAAGACAGTTTGTTACGCTTGAAGTACACTCTTGCAGTAAAATAGTATGCATTTGGTGTGCTATCCATGAAGCTTTTTGCTTCAAATCTCTTTTTAAATGGTGGGTAGTACCACTTAAACTTACTAATCTTTTCAATTACACCCTTGATGCATACCACTGCATTGGGGGTGTTTTTTTATGCCCAAAAAGGCAAAAAAGACCGCAAGTTTGTGTCAAAACTACCTGATGTTTTTGAAAAAAGACTTGATGTTTTACCCAAAACTACCTGATGTTTTTGAAAAACTACTTGATGTTTTCGGAAAAAGACCTGAAATGTTGAAACCAAGTGCCAAAACGCACAAAAAAAGTGTTTTGTCTGTAATTTCGGCTCAAAGATAGATGTAGGAGCGATAAACTGCACAGTTTCAATGTATAAATAAATATAAATAGTGATAAATTAGAGCTGTGAGACCGTTGTAATGGAGTTGAATAATTGGAATTGGACGCTTGTTTTTCTTAATTTACCAAAGCAACAGACTAGTTTAGGTGAGCATTTACGATTTGATGCTAGAAGCAGTAAAGTCCATTAAGATTGAATTGATGAGTTTTTCTAGAACATTAGTCTCAAAAACATGCGTAACTCTGCACTAGTATCAGATGATGCTTCCAACCGTTTCTTTATGGTTTAATTCATTTAGAGTAATCCACGTTTCATTAATCTATTTTTTAATCGACAAGGATGGCACTTGTCTTAAGCTCCTGTTTATAATTTTAAATCCATTTAAGTGCTTATGAATTAAGGGAGAATTTGCTTTTTCCATTCGGGAAATGGAATTTGCTTTTTTATAAAGAAAGCGCGCTTTAATGAATGCACAGTGCCAAAACCACAGTTTTGAGCCAATACTTCGAGTGAGTATTTGGGGTTTTCAATCACCGACTTTTCCAATGCATCTACACGGAGGCTATTGACAAAAGTACAGAAATTTTGGCTGTAATTCTGATTTATAACCGATGATATATACGTCCGATTTGTGCCAATGGACTGTGCAATGTCCTGAATGGTCAACTTTGAATCCAGATAAACTTTATTCTCATTAAACAAAATCAATATCTTATCCAGTACAATATCCTGTACTCCAAGCAACAAATTATTTATTTCACTTTCTATTTCTACTTCGCTTTCCACTTCAAAAGTTGGATTGAGCACTTTTTGTTTCATGCCCAACCAACCGATTATAAAAAACATAGTTGTAAAAAGAAGGGATACTACAATGGAAATGATCGTAGGAACAATGGCGTCTGAATTCATTTCGTGTCTAAAATAGGTTCTACCCAATACTGACCAAAGTATAGACACTGCGGCAGTGGTAAACATTGCAAAATTAATCCAAGCTACTTTATTTACGCCACTGTCCTCCATATCAGAGTAATAACGTGCCGCTTTATCGCCATGTTTTTTTATCAGTTTGTAGTTAGCAATCATTGTAGCAACAATACTTACTAAAAAAGTGATGCGTATGATTAGAAGAATTATTTTTAAATACTGAATGCCAAAAGTGTTTGATTGATATGTGCTTCTATTGAAAACCCATGTTTTGTATTCCTCAAAAGGGGTAACAAGTATGCCAATGATATAAAAAATAAAAATCACGATAGGCACAATAAAGAATATTCCATGAGCTTTAATCGAAAATTTATCATCAACGGTCAGTAAGCGGGTATAGACATAAAACAATGGATAACCCAATAGAGCAATTGCCTGATTGAATGGTTCTATTAATGGGTAAATAGTGGGTAGCGGTATGAAGAACAGGAGGTTGAAGAAGAAAACAAGAAAGGACATGAGCATTACTTTACCCAACATCTTGCGTGGAGCATTGAGGTTTTGATTATCTACATTGAGTAAAATAGACCAGAACAATGTGACAAATATAGGAGCAAGAAGTAGTACTGCTTTAATCATATCAAAACTAATAATTTTTACAAAGATAGTTGAAAAGCCAATAGCAATCACCTGATATTTACCTTTTCTCCTGTTTTGTACGTTTTCTCCTATTCTTTTGTACGTTTTCTCCTATTTATTTGTACGTTCTTCACTGTATGGGCTTGTAGTTTAAACTTACTTTTGCATGCATTTGTAGTCTATTTTTTCAAAGGGATAAATTTCAACTTTAAAAAATCAATAATTCAACAAACAAATCATGAAAACAACTATTACTTCCAACCATTGGTTATCAAGAACCAATCACTTCTTTTGGCATTATCTACTTTTAGTAGTTCTTGTACTGTCTTCAAGTAATATTACAGCGGGTTCCTACTGTACTCCTTTGCCCTCAGCAAATGGAAGCAACACTATGTGGATATCAAGTGTAACCACGACCGGCGGGTTAACTAATTTTAAAAATACCAGTGTTAATGAAAGTGCTTGTTTTGCTGATTACAGTGCAACGAAATCGACATCACACGTAGAGGGAGGTACAGTAACCATGACTTTTTCTTCGGGGGGATATGCTTTAAACTATGCCGTGTGGATTGATTACAATGATAATGGAGTTTTTACTGATTTAACAGAAAATGTTATTTTAGGATCAAAAAACCCAAGTACAGATCCTGCCCTACCTTTCACCGCATCTTTCACCGTACCTTTGGGTGCGAAAGTAGGTTCGCATCGGATGCGGATAAGAGGAGATTACCAAGCTATGGGAGTTCCTACATTACCATGTAGTACTTTAAATTTTGGAGAAACGGAAGATTATACGTTCACAGTTGCAGCGAATGTCCTTGGCGTTTCAGGCATTTCGCCTGCAAGTGGACCAATGACAGGCGGCACTTCAGTAGTGATAAACGGAACAAAACTTACAGGAGCTTCGGCTGTAAAATTTGGGACAACCAATGCTACAAGCTTTACGGTTAACTCGGCTATGCAGATTACGGCTACTGCCCCTGCAGGTTCTGTCGGAACAGTGGATGTTACAGTCACAACTTCCGAAGGAACAAGCGCAACGGGTACAAGTGACAAGTATAGTTATTTAGGTCCTCCTACATTTACTTCTACCCCAAGCGTTACAACGGTAGATTATGGAACGCCCTATTTCTACAATGCCACTGCCACGAAATTAGGTGATTTGGCTACAACCATGACTGCCACTACCCTTCCTGCCTGGATGACCTTTAATCCCGGAGGACAAAGTACAGCAACGTTAATTGGAAATATTTCTTATGGACAAAGTATAATTGGAGTGACAGGAGACAGCAACGGTAATATCTATGCAATTAATGGTAACGGAATTATTTTCAAAATATTACCGGATGGCACTACCAGCACTTGGAAAAGCGGATTGATTTCAGGTACTTCATATGCATTGCATATTTGTGATGGGTATATTTATATTCCAAGGTATAGTAACTCAGTAAATTCACTCACCCGTATACCACTAAACAATCCTGCAGCGGCGGAAGAAACAGTGATTGCAGTTGCAGGGGGTATATCATCGATTAACGATAAAGGTGATTATATTTATGCTGCTGCTTATAATAATAACCAAATTTTAAAGATTGACAAAAAAACTAAAGTATCAACGGTATTATTATCAAATACAGATGGAATTGTTAATCCTTGGGGGTTGACATTCGATGCCACAGGGAATTTATATATCGCAGAATCAACCCCGAATGGCGATGGTCCACTCATAAAATACGATGGTACAACTATTACTGTGGTTCTTGCGGGATTGAAAAGTTTAACTTCAGTACGAACAGATATAGATGGTAATTTTTACATATCATCAGTCGCTTTAGGTGTTCGAAAATACAAACCGGATTTTAGCAGTTACGTTGTAGTCTCTCCTTTAGCAACCGATCCTGTATTTTCTCTATCCTTTACAGCGAGTGGTTCATTGTTGTATGCATATTACTCCAGCACTAAAATCTATAAATTACAAATCGGTGCGATTCTTTATGGCACGCCTGCTATATCAAACGTTGGTGTACGTCCTGTGGCATTGAGGGCAACTAATACGGCGGGTTCTGCCAATCAATCGTTTAACGTAACGGTAGTGGCTCCTGCTGTAACAACCTCCAGCAATAGCTTGACTGATAATACTGATGTGACAATTTCAAACAGAGAGACGCTAATAGTTGAGGCAGCAAAAACACTAAACAGTGTAACGGTGCAACCAGGTGGGACATTGGATTTAACTAAGAAGTTGACCGTAAACGGCAATATAACGCTTAAAGCTGATGACAATGGTTCTTTTAGTGCTAAGATTCCTGTTGCTGTTTCTGGGTCAGAAAATGTGGTGAGTGGTACGGTTCGATACGTAAAAACTGTCACCAAAGGCAAATGGTATTTTATATCTTTCCCTTGCGATGTGGCTCAAGCTGACATTACGGATGCCAACACAGGACTTTCATTGGGTACATTTGGTGATGGTGCTTTTGACTGGGATGTGGAGTATTATGATGGCTTAGGCCGTTCACAATTCAGAAAAACAGATGCAAGCAACTGGATAAGTATTGGTAGTGATAATCCTCTTATTGCCTATAAAGGTTATATTTTTACTGTGAATGGTACTGGCACAGTAGATGTAGCATTTAAATTGGCTAATTCGTTAGTTCAAAGTGAAAATATAGGAAGTATACCCGCATCCAAATACCAGTATGCAGAAACAAGTAATGTGCAACATGATGGATGGAACTTGGTGGGACAGCCCTACTTGAGTAAATATGCCGGAGGCGATGCAGCAACTAACTATATGACTTTCCCTAATGCCGATGGTGGATTGACCTATACTTCGGTTGAAAAAACAACAGGTAGAGTGGTAGATCCTTTTACAGCTTATTTTGTACAAGTGTCATCGAGTAATTCCATCTCATTTCCAAAAGTGATACATAAGTCAGCTCGTTCTTTAGTAACAGTTGATTTAACAGACAGGGTGCAACTGAACTTTACAAGTACAACTGGAACTGACAATACCAACTTGATTATGGACAATGCCCAAAGTACTGCCTATCAAATTGGTGAGGACATGATGAAATGGTTGGGAACGGGCACTCCAAGACCGCAGGTATATAGCCTATTGGGTGGTGTGAGCTATGCCTTCAATGCATTGCCAATGGCTAGCGTAGTAAATCTGTCTATTGGAATTTATACCCAAACAGCAGGCAGTACTACCATAAGTGCAGATGCAAGTGCACCAAGCTTATCAAAACTGTTGCTTACCGATAACACTACTGGTACTGTAACCGATTTGTTGACTTCCAATTATAGTTTCAATGCAACGGCTGGTACTACCAATACTCGTTTTGCAATTACGGCGCAGCGTGTTCCTACAGAGAATGTGGTAGAAACAGATACTAATTCTCCAACAATTATAGGAGTAAATGGAAAACTGTCTTTAAGTAATTTGGTTGGAAATAATACCATAAGGGTGTATGATGCCATTGGACGCATGATAATATCCAAAGAAACTTCCAACACATCAATGGAGATGCAGGTTCCAATACCTGGAATGTATACTATTCAAATAATTTCCGGAACAAAGAGTTGGACCAAAAAAGTGATATTATAATAATCAATTAGGTTAGTAGTGTCAGTCTTGGTACTTTATTGGGACTGACACTACTAATCAAATATAAAACAAACACATTCATTCAAATGAAAAAAAATATAATTACAACAGCTTTATTTATGGCAATGTCCATAGCGATGTTATCCTTATTTTCCTCCTGTAATTCTTCAGGCAGCAAGACTAAAAACAGTTTATTTACCTCAGAAAAAGTGGATAAAAACCTTTCGAGCAATGGTGAAATGTTTGGCGGTAACTTGTCTAACTTTAAAGGTCAAGCCAGTTCGGGTGCTAGTGCATCCACAGGCATTAACATGCCCGGTTCATTGTCTGCACCTTCAGCTAGCATTGCGCAGGCAGATGTAGAAAACGTACCACAACACGCAGTGTCAAGAAGCAGTGCAGATGGTGCTTCGAATTACAATCGCAATCAATCGCAAAGCTTTAAATCGTCGAATGTGGCGAGTATTAATAATCAACAGAACACAACCGTTGTAGACATAAACTCCTCGCTGAAAACCAACACTCCATCAGTTGCAAAAACCACCACCAAAGGAAAAGCAATAGCGGATAAAGCGAATAGTGGGTCTCAAAAAGTGAAACCAAATGGTCCATTAAGCAGTTTGCCAGTGGGCAATGGTGTTTGGATATTATTGATTTTTGCTTCAATGTATGGAGCAAGAAAAAAGTTAGTGGCTTAGGTTTATTGAAATAGACCATATTGCAAACAAAAAACACTGTCGAGAAATACTCTAGCAGTGTTTTTTTTGTTTATTGTGCCAAACATGGCGAGTATATTTGACGGTTCAAGTCCGTTATGGAGGCTATCAGTTGGATCCTTTCAAATATCAACAATTATCTTTACAACCAGACAGCATTTAAACATTAAAACACAGGCCGACCCTACACAATGCTACCTTTGATTGTGATTATTACAGTGACACCCTCACATATTGCTACAAATCATTGACGTATAGATATTTATATTTCAATTTCCGCAAAAGTATTCCGTTTTTATACCATTTTTCGTTTTGTATTTCACTAACTTTACCGCAAATATTCTAAAGTTTTAAATTATCATACTGAAAGAAATAGATATCCTTTTCGCAAAATATAATACCCTCATGAAAAAGCTATTTTTACTCACTCTTTGTATTAGTTTCTATTTCTTCGCGCAAGCGGGTACCTGGGCAGCTAAAGTTATAACTTTGTCTCCACCACCAACAGTGGCAGCATGTTTTGTGTCAAATATCACCCAAACATCTGTCAATATTAGCAGTAGTGCCATTATTCGTACACCTTTTCGAATAACCAGCTGTGGTATTTGTTACGCAACAACAACTGCTCCAACCACTTCAAGTTCTACAGTGGGGTATACCGGTTCGTTTCCCGGTACATACTATTTCAACTCCAACCTAGTCGGACTTACAGCAAATACTATATACTATGCCCGAGCTTACGCTGTTGCTAGCTCAGGCAGCACAACAGGTTATAGTGAAGAAGTGAGTTTTACAACACCACCTTATACTAACTTGACAGTAGCCTTTGCAAATGTAAGTATTGCCGAAACGGTGAATGCTCAAACTACGGTTGATGTAACTTCCAATACTACTTGGAAGGCAGCTTCAGATAAAACATGGTTGACCGTGAGTCCATCAGTGCCAACAACTGGCAATGAAACGCTGACACTTACTTCCAAACAAAATCCAACAACCTCCACCCGTACAGCAGTGGTGACTTTGACAGGTACGGGTGCAATCAATCAAGCCATTACAGTAACACAAACTGCCGGCGATGGCTCATTGACCATTACAGCTGGTGGCTTAGCTACTGCACTAGCCGATGCTGAATTACGAAGTTCAGATGTAACAAACCTTACTTTAAAAGGAGTAATGGATGCCAGGGATTTCGTAACCCTACAAACTATGATGCAAAGTAGTCTGACGGTATTAAATCTGACTGGAGCAACAATTGCTGCCTACACAGGAACGGGAGGAACCATTGGTAGTTATAATAGTTTTGTCTATCTTGCAAATGAAATTCCTCAATATGCCTTTGCTATTGGGGGGTCGTCCCAACTGAGTACTCTCGTTTTGCCAACAACGCTAACTTCTATTGGTTCTCAAGCTTTTGACGGCTGTAACAGTTTAACTGACATCACCTTACCAAACTCGTTAACTTCAATTGGAATTCGTGCTTTTGCGGATTGTACTAGCTTAACTGCCATTACACTACCTTCCTCGTTGACTACTATTTCTGGAAATGCTTTTCAGGGTAGTGGTCTAACATCCATTACTATTCCTTCCTCGGTAACTTCAATTGATGGGTATGTTTTTGCTGATTGTTGTTACTTAACTGACATTACGTTACCATCCTCGTTAACTACAATTCCAAATGGTACTTTTTCAGGTTGTAGCCGTTTAACTGATATTTCCATACCATCAACGGTAACGACAATTGGATATCAGGCCTTTATGTATTGTCAAGGTTTAACTGCCATTACTATACCAACTTCGGTAACTTCCATTCAAAGTTCTGCTTTTAATAATTGTAGCGGTTTAACATCCATAAATATTCCTACTTTAGTTACTTCTATTGGAAATATGGCTTTTGCATATTGTACAGGATTAACTTCCATTTACTCTTATTCAGCCACCCCAATAGGTTTAATTGCCAATAATTCTGTTTTTATAGATGTACCAACTAACACTTGTGTACTGCATGTTCCCGTAGGTTCTACAGCAGCATATCGGGCAAATGCAGTTTGGAATACATTTACTACTATTACGGCTGATTTGAGTGCACCAACCGTTACCACGCAGGCTGTATCTGGCATTGGAACAATAACTGCCACTGGCAATGGAAATATTACCAACTTAGGCAGTGTGAACCCAACCCAATACGGTTTGGTATGGAGCACATCAACAAATCCTACCATTGGTTTAACTACAAAAACTACTCTAGGAGCCATTGCTGTTATAGGAGCATTTACATCTGCAATCACAGATTTAACGGCAAATACAACTTATTATGTACGAGCGTATGCCACCAATATGACTGGTACAAGCTATGGAAATGAAGTAACATTTAAAACATTAATACCAAACAGTGCTCCTACAAATCTAGCTTTGTCAGCAAATACAATTGATGAAAATGTAACCGCTAATTCAACCGTAGGGACATTGAGTTCAACCGACCCCGATACAGGTAATACATTTACCTACACATTGGTAGCAGGAACAGGAAGTACCGACAATACATCCTTCAATATTAGCGGAAGTGATTTGCGAATAACCAACAGTCCGAACTTTGAAGTAAAAAACAGTTATTCAGTACGTGTTCGCACTACAGATCAAGGAGGTTTGTACACAGAAAAAGCTTTTGTGATAACGATTATTGATATAAATGAAGTGCCAACTGTAAGCACTACTTCAGTTACTGCCATTACTGCCACTACCGCCACCAGTGGTGGAAATATCATTTCAAATGGTGGTGCAGTTACAACTAGTGGCGTTTGTTGGAGCAGCACTGCAACTCCCACAATTGATAATAGCAAAACAACCGATGGCACCAGCATTGGTGTTTTCTCAAGTTCAATCACTGAATTATCTGCAGGTTCAATTTATTATGTGCGTGCTTATGCTACCAACAGCGTGGGAACAAGTTATGGAGCACCAGTGAAATTTACGTATACCATAGTTGATAAAACCTTGACAGAAATTATCAATCCAGAAATTAGCGATATTGCAGTAGGTGATAAAAAAACCTTTACAAGCGATGTAGTTGGTACCGTTCACAGCGTGACAGTAGAGTCAGGTGGAACACTTGATTTAACTCAGAAACTGACCGTAACTGGTGATGTAACGCTTAAAGCTGATGACAATGGCTCGTTTAGTGCAAAGATTCCATCGGTAGCTCCTAGTGCAGAAAACGTAGTGAGTGGTACGGTTCGTTACGTAAAAACTGTCACCAAGGGCAAATGGTATTTTATATCTTTCCCTTGCGATGTAGCACAAGCCGACATTACAAATGCCAACACAGGTGCATCCTTGGGTAGTTTTGGAGATGGAGCCTTTGATTGGGATGTGGAATATTACGATGGAGCTGCCCGGTCGCAGAACAAAAAAACAGATGCCAGCAACTGGATTAGCATTGGTAGTGGCACCAAACTTACGGCCTATAAAGGTTATATTTTTACTGTGAATGGTACTGGTATTGTTGATGTGGCTTTTAAACTGGACAATAAGTTAGTTCAAAGTGAAAGTGAAGGAAGTATACCTGCATTCAAATACCAGTATGCAGCTACAAGCAATGCGCTACATGATGGATGGAATTTGGTGGGGCAACCATACCTGAGCAAATATGCAGGAGGCGATGCAGCTGTCAACTTTATGACTTTTCCAAATGCCGATGGTGGGCTGACCTATACTTCGGTTAACAAAGCCGCAGGAAGAGTTGT
>JBAXAD010000126.1:0-10700 GCA_037142715.1 Paludibacter sp.
CACTTTTTTCTCATCACACCAACCAATCATGCACGAGCCCAACCCTTCGTCGGCAGCTGCCAAACAAATATGCGACGCCACAATGCCCAAATCGATGAGCGGATAGTGCTTATTGGTGGCCCATCCGCCAACGGTAGAGGTAAAATTGCCATTTTCTTCTATCAAGACTAGTTGGACAGGCGCTTGCTTGGAAAAATGATTCATTGACAGCACTTTACTTGCAGTAGCATCAGCCACAAGCATGCGCTTTTCAGGGTCAGTCACCACAACAAATTTCCATGGCTGAGCGTTACAAGCAGACGGAGCCAAATGTGCAGCTTCAAGTATTCGCACAATTTTATCCATTTCTACTGGCTTGTCGAGATATGCACGGTCACTTTGGCGTGATTTGACTAAATCTAGGAATGTTTTCATATTATTTTAGCTAAATGGGTGGTTAACTTTTCCAAAGATTGAACCATTGGAAAAGTTATCACTAAAAAATTAATACCTTTGTCAATGAAAATAAGTAAGTACTACTTTTGGCAAATTAAAGATTAAACCAAAATAATTAATGATTAAACCACAATAGATACAATAGTTTAAGGCATTGAGTATAATGAACTTTTGATTTAAGCAATAGGTACTACATCTACATATTCTTAAATTTGACTTTTCTATTTTTTTCTTTTGTGTGTTTATAATGAGTAAGTTGTATTTTATTGAAGTCGAGAAAGCTAAAATCATTTAGTATATTATCTCTCAAATACGTATATTTTTTGGCACAACAATAAATTTTTTGAACGCAAATAACACAAATAACCGCAAATTTTATATGAATTATTTTTTTTGATTTGCGTATTTTGTGTCATTTGCGTTCTAGAAAAGTTGTTCAAATCAAAATACGAAGTATTTAAAATACATTTTTTTATCGGCTAATCCGCGTTCTTCTTAGTTCTGGTTTATCCTGGTTAGTGTTTTGTGGACTTCTCTTTTCAACAGCAAAGATACTTAAAAACGAACATGATTATGCAACATAAAGTTCAGAATTACATAGAAAACCACAAATTACTAGTGCCCAAAGGCCGGGTAATTGTTGGTGTGAGTGGTGGTGCTGACTCAATGGCATTGCTGCATATATTGTTGGAACTTGGATATGAATGTGTGATAGCACATTGCAACTTTCACCTCAGAATGGAGGAATCCGACAATGACGAGACCTTTGTTCGCAACTATGCAAGATCAATAAAGGTGCCATTCTATAGCATTGATTTTGAAACAACTAAATACGCTTCAGACCACCATATCTCCATAGAAATGTCTGCTCGTGACTTGCGGTACAAATGGTTTTATGAATTACTCCAAAAACACGATGCGCAAGCCATTGCAGTGGCTCATCATGCCGACGATAGCATTGAAACTTTGCTTATGAATTTGGTTCGAGGCACAGGTTTGCGTGGCTTAACGGGCATTGCTCCCCAAAATGAAAAAGTGGTGCGCCCCCTACTCTGCTGCACTCGAAATGAGATTGAGAATTATATTATTCAATATAATTTGGAACACATTACCGATGCTTCAAATGCTACTTTGGACTACCAACGCAACAAATTCCGGAATGTAGTTTTGCCCTTATTGGAAGAAATAAATCCGTCGGTAAGGCCAACCTTGTATCAATCTTTGGATAGATTTGAAGGTACATTGGCCATTTATCAACATGCTTTGGAGCAAATTGAGAAAGAAATTGTTCATAAAGAAGGTGAAACGGTGCTGTTGGATATCGAACTAATTAAAAAACAGGTACATTTGCCTACGGCAATGTATGAATTGCTTCATAAATATGGCTTTGGGAATGCCACTATCCAACAAGTTACAGAACAGATGGATGGTGAATCGGGAAAGCAGTTTTATTCTGATACCCATCGCTTGATTAAGGACAGAAAGTATTTGATAATCAATAAAATGGAACCTGCAATTCAAACCGATTATTGGATTTCGAGTTCTGATTTGGAAATTACCAAGCCATTTCTGATGAAAATCAGCAAACATACCATCACTCCTGATTTTCAAATATCCAAGGACAGAAATTGCATTCACGTTGATGCTTCCAAGCTATATTTCCCGTTACAACTGCGTCATTGGCAGGAAGGCGACGCTTTTATTCCCTACGGAATGAATGGGAACAAGAAAGTAAGTGACTTTTTTATCGACAACAAATTCAATTTATTAGAAAAAGAACAAACCTGGTTGCTTGTATCTGGTAATGAGATTGTTTGGATAGTTGGGTATCGGATTGATAATCGGTTTAGGGTGACGAATGAAACAAAAGCCGTTTTTCAATTTATAATCAATTGATTACCTGACTTAAAACTCACCAATTCATGGATTCAAACAATACAATCGAAACTCCATTGGTAGACGAAAAATATCTACTTCAGAAAATGTCTGGCAAAGGCGGTTGGACATATGCTGCCATCCCGGAGATATTGCAAGACAAACATGCCTATTTTGGCTGGGTAAAAGTGAAAGGTACGATTGATGACTATGAAATAACCAATTACCACCTCATGCCCATGGGCAATGGAACACTATTTATCCCTGTAAAAGCCGAAATACGCAAGAAAATTGGCAAAAATGAAGGGGATTGGGTACATATTAAACTCTATTCGCAAAATTTACCAACGGTGGTTCCCGAAGATTTTTTAATCTGCTTGAATGATGAACCCAAGGCACTTCAAAGCTTCAATAATCTGTCCCAAAAAGAGCAGCAAGCCATGATTGACTGGATTTATTCTGCTAAAAAAGACGATATAAAAGTGGAACGAATCGTGCAAACCATTGACAAATTATCTATTATTAAATGAACTTATAGCGTTTATTTATTGTTTACAAAACTGTATACAATAACTAAATCAACTCATTAGTATCAATTTTAATTTTCGGCATTTTGTCAGACAAACGTAATTTAACAAAGAAAGAAGTTCATTCCATTCGTACAGTCGCTGATGGTGTGTTTGTAATATCATTCATTCGCGATTTCAAATTTAGGGCCGGTCAGGTAATAGCAATCGATATTGTACCCGATGGACAACCAAGACTTTACAGCATTGCAAGTGGAGAAAAGGAAGATTTAATGGAAATACTTTTTGATGAAAAACGGAATGGACAACTGACTCCTTATTTGTCGAAAATGAAAGCCGGCGATGCTATTTATGTTTCGGAACCCTTCGGAACCTTCGTCTCCAGTTCGGAAAAAGCCTATTGGATAGCAGCAGGAACGGGTGTGGCACCCTTCGTCTCGATGGCACGATCGGGATTGGCAGCTAATAAGATTTTGGTACATGGCGCACGCTTCGACGAGAACTTTTATTATTCAAGCTTGCTTGAGAAAATTCTTCCAGAAAGATACTTCAGATGTTGCTCACAACAGGAAGATACACTAAATTTCAAGGGCAGACTCACCGAATGGTTGACTAGCCAACAGGACTTACCCCTCGAATACCAGTATTACCTATGTGGCAGTGCCGAAATGGTGGTTCAGGTACGTGATATTTTGATAGCCAAGGAAATACCTTTCCAGAATATCATCTCGGAAACGTACTTTTGAAAATGACACCAAATCACTAATCTTAATTCTAGAAAGATATAAAACAATAGATGTTTTTTTTATGAAAACCAATCTCTTCGGCCTAACGCCCGACCAACTCAAATCTGTAGTCACCTCCCTCGGTTTACCTGCCTTTACTGCTACCCAACTTGCAGATTGGATGTACAAAAAACGAGTCGCTACTTTTTTGGAAATGACTAACTTATCGAAAGTATCTCGTGAAAAGCTTGAAGTTGACTATTGTGTAAGCCTCACCCCAGCCACCAAAGTGCAGACTTCCACGGACGGAACAAAGAAGTACCTCTATCCTACCCAAACTGCCAAATTTATTGAAGCTGCCTACATTCCAGATGCCGACAGGGCCACTCTGTGCGTCTCTACACAGATCGGTTGCAAAATGGGATGCTTGTTTTGCATGACGGGAAAGCAGGGTTTTCAGGGAAATTTATCGGCAGGGGAAATAGTGAATCAGGTACAGTCATTGCCTGAATTTGAGAAACTAACCAACATTGTATACATGGGCATGGGCGAACCAATGGACAATGTGGAAGCGGTATTGAACAGTATTGAAATAATGACTTCGGAAAAAGGGTATGGCTGGAGTCCGAAACGGATTACTGTTTCCACGATTGGAATTATTCCTGCAATGATTACTTTTCTCGAAAAATGCCAAGCGCATTTAGTAGTTAGTCTTCATTCGCCATTTGATGCTGAACGACAGGAAATTATGCCCATACAAAGCGTTTATCCCATCACTGAGGTAATCAGCGAAATTCGCAAATGGGACTTGGGTCGTCAGCGCCGCATTTCATTTGAATACATCATGTTCAAAGGGGTGAACGATACGCCAAGGCATGCCAACGAATTGGTGCGATTGCTGAACGGCATCAAATGCCGCATCAACCTTATCCGTTTTCATGCCATTCCAGACACTCCGTTGGAAGGAACTTCAGAAGCCGGCATCGTGTTTTTCCAGAATCACCTGAAAGCCAAAGGGCTGATAGTAACCATTCGTGCCTCGCGTGGCGAAGATATATTTGCTGCTTGCGGATTGCTTTCTACCAAAGAATTGCTGAAGAAACAACAGGAAACTGATTTTTGAAAAGTGCTAGATTTTATATCTTATTCAAAAGTACAATTTGCCAAAGCTTCTCCTACCACGAAATTGCTACCTCCAATAAACACAAAGTCATTTAATTCAGCATCATTTATTGCAACACTAACTGCTTCTTTTACAGCAGAAAATGCTATTCCTTTTAAACCAAAACTTTGTGCTTTTTGCAACAATTCAACTGCAGGTAATGCGCGGGCAATATTGGCTTGGGTGAAATAATAAACCGCATCAGTGGGCAATAAATCCAGCACAGCCGAAACATCCTTGTCATTTACCATTCCAATCACAATGCGTAGAGTTTTATATTGCTGCGACCGAATTTGCTCCACCACAAACTGAATTCCAGCCACGTTATGCCCAGTATCACAAACTACCAAGGGGGATGATTGTAATTGCTGCCAGCGACCTTGCAATCCAGTGATTTCAGTTACTTGCTCCAAACCTGTTCGGATGGCTTCATCCGAAATATCAAACTTCAAACTTCGGAGTTGCTCAATAGCGGTAAATGTTGTGGCTACATTTTTCAATTGATACAAACCGCATAATCCTATTTTATATTGCAGATTATCAGTGGTTTCCACCAACATTTTACCATAAGAATACCCATTGAATTTTACTTCCATGCGTTCCTCAGCAAAAATCAAAGGAGCGTTTTCTTCTTTCGCTTTCGATTCAAAAACGGTTCGGGTTTCGGGCAATGTTTCTCCTACTACCACGGGCGTATTGGGTTTAATGATTCCTGCCTTCTCGTAAGCAATTTTTGCCAACGAATCACCCAGAAAACCTACGTGGTCGAAGCTGATATTGGTGATAACCGAAAGTTCGGGTTGAATAATGTTCGTACTGTCCAGTCGGCCTCCAAGTCCAACCTCTATAATGACCACATCTACTGCACAATGGCTAAAATAATCAAAAGCCATGGCCATGGTCGCTTCAAAAAACGAAGGTTCGATGTCGTTAAACAATTCTTTGTGCTGGTCAACGAAATCAATTACATATTGTTGTTCAATCATCTGTCCATCAACACGAATTCGTTCACCAAAATCTACCAAATGTGGCGAAGTGTACAATCCAACTTTGTAGCCCGCTTGTTGCAAAACGGCAGCCAATAAATGAGAAACCGAGCCTTTTCCGTTGGTTCCAGCCACATGTATGGTGCGGTATTTCTGTTGTGGATTGTCCAGCGCATTCATCAAACGGATAGAATTATCCAATCCGGGCTTGTAGGCCGCACCACCTATTTGATGAAAAACAGGTAGGCGTTCGTAGAGATATTGGAGGGAAAGTGAATAAGAAGAACCCAGAAAAGAGCCCCTAGCCCCTAAAGGGGAATCGGAGTTAGTATTGGTTTCATTGTTTGTCTCTTTATTCATTTTAATTTAGAAATGATTATTTCAAAGTTTATGTTTTACAATACTAAATTAATCCCCCTTTAGGGGCTAGGGGTCTCCTCGCCTTCAATTCAATCGTCCTAATTTTATCTTTATACGAATTGTGACCATTCATTTTTATCACATCAAGCGAAGCATCCGAGTTTTCATCCCAGCGGCGGCAGAGATATAGCGAATGATAAATCCTGCCAATTTGATATTCCCGACTGATGTTAAGCCCCAACGCATAATCCTCACCATAACTGGTATTTGGCACTTTTATTTCGCGCAGCACTGGCGTGTAAAAAGCGCGTGGAGCGCCCAGTCCATTGATGCGAAGAGCATTGTTACGACCATTTTCTGGGGTCCATTCTTTGTGGTCAATCAATCCGGGAGCTATGGTGTCCATTTTGAAATCAGTCATGGTATAGGAACCAATGACCATGGCACAATTTTGTTCGTAAAATGCATTGACAATGATTTGAAGCGTGTTTTCATTCTCATAAACATCGTCGCTGTCTAGTTGCACGGCAAATTTTCCGCAGTCCTTACTATCAAGGCCCACATTCCAGCAACCTCCAATTCCTAAATCGTGCCGATTGGGAATGATATGAACTACTCTATTGTCTGACTTGGCGTAACTTTCGATAATTTCGGACGTTCCATCACTCGAAAAATTATCAACAATAATCAAGTTAAACGGAAAATCAGTTTTCTGAATCAATACAGATTTGATGGCATCTTCCACCGTCTTCACACGATTGCGAATGGGAATAATAACAGATGCTTCCACAGGAAAATTGCTTTCGTCGAAGGCAATCGTTTTAAAAGTGGGTGCTAAATAAGCGCCTATTTCTTTCAAGTGGTCGGTACAAGCCGTTTCCATTTCTATTTGTACGGCTCGGTTTTTGGGATCCACATAATCAAACTGCTTTTCGCCGCTTTTGCGGGTGTCAAATTCTACTTCCGAATATAGGAATTCGTTGATATGCAACAGTTCAGCTTGCTGAGAAACCTTCAGACGCAGGTTATATAGCCCAGCGTATTGATAGATTTCCGTGGTAGTTTCAACCGCTTTCTTCAAGTTTCCGGCAGTATAAAACAGTACCGACCCAAAATTAAAGTCATCGCGCAAACTGCCTTCCTGATAATCAATTAACGGCAAGTTAGAGCGCAATCCTTCCACAATTTGGTAATAATCAGAATAAACCAATCCAGCTTTTGTAGCTATAGCGATATGATAAAACCGTTCCAAAGCATACTGACCCAGCTCCAAAACAGTATCTTTGGTATAAATGAGCGAAAATTGCGCATCCGATTTATCGGCAATCTTCTTCATTGTATCGCTACTATTCAAATTATCTATTTCAATGCGTTCGCAACCCGCAATTACAGCATTGCTATGATTTGCCGACAGTAAATAAACAGCATTTACAAGTTCAGATTGCAATAGATGAATGGCTGTTTTTTCAGCTTGTGCGACGTCATTGTAAGCAATAAAACAATTAATTGGTTTCATTTTTATTTGATTATGTGGAAATGATTAATTTAAAGCCAATAGAATGAATTAAACAATTACGATTATATTAATTTGAATGGCTGTGAGAAGTTATTATTTGAATTTTGACGCAAATGTAGTGTTTTTTTCTAAACTTTCAAAGTTGATGCAAACGTTTGTATTTAATGAATTTTTTTCTACTCTTTTCTTTGGTCGGGTCAATCATTTTGCGTTAATTTGTAATGAATTAGAATGTATAACACTTTTAAAATAAATTTGAATGGTATTAATTGCCGATAGTGGCTCGACCAAAACGCATTGGTGCGTGATTGAAAACACTTCAATCATCAAAAACATCTTTACAAAAGGTATCAACCCGTTTTATCAATCCGAAGATGAAATTGCACTCGAAATTGAATTAAACCTCCTTCCCGAATTGAAAGGAATCAATATCAAGCAAATCTTTTTTTATGGTGCCGGTTGTTCGTTTCCTGAAAAGAAAGCCTTGGTAATTAATGCTTTGGGCAGATATTTCAATGGAGTATCAATAGAAGTGGAAAGCGATTTGTTGGGAGCTGCACGGTCTTTATTTCTTGAGAATAAAGGCATTGCGTGTATTTTGGGAACTGGTTCCAATTCTTGCTTTTACGATGGAAAAGAGATAGTAGAAAACGTTTCTCCACTAGGTTTTATTCTCGGCGACGAAGGAAGTGGCGCGGTTTTGGGAAAAACCTTTATTGCAGACTGTCTGAAGAATCAGCTTCCAGCAGAATTGAAAGATAAATTCCTAAAGCAATACGAGTTAACGCCAGCGATTATTCTCGACAATGTATACAAACAGCCTTTCCCAAATCGATTTTTGGCCAAATTCACTCCGTTTCTACTAGAAAATATTGAAGAACCTACGATTTTCAATATCGTTTTCGACAGTTTCGATGCATTTTTTGTGCGTAACGTGATGCAGTATTCACTCGAAGATGTGAAAGTGGGTTTTGTGGGATCCATAGCTTTTCACTTCCGCGACACTTTGGAAATTGTGGCTTATGAACGTGGAATTATGATTTCGGAAATTGTTCAAAGTCCTATGAATGGGTTGGTGGAGTATCATAGACCCCTAGCCCCTAAAGGGGTATTTTGATAGTACTGTCAAACTTAAACATCAACTTTTTAAATATGGCTAAAAATACATATAATGAAACCAATTCTAACTCCGATTCCCCTTTAGGGGCTAGGGGTCTATTCATCAAAATCACCGAACAAAACTCCTTACACGAAAACTTAGACAAACAATCAGTAAATCAATTACTTATTGGTATGAATGAGGAAGATAAGAAAGTGCCTTTAGCGGTAGAAAAAGCCATTCCACAAATAGAAAAGCTTGTTAGCAAGATTGTGGCAAGGATGAAACGTGGAGGACGGATATTTTATTTAGGTGCAGGTACCAGCGGGCGTTTGGGCGTATTGGATGCATCCGAAATTCCTCCTACTTTTGGAATGTCGCCTCATTTGGTTGTTGGATTGATTGCTGGTGGCGAACGAGCCTTGAGAAATCCTGTTGAAAATGCTGAAGACGACATCAATAAAGGCTGGGAAGAACTCATCAGTCACAATGTAAATAAAAATGACACTGTAATAGGCATTGCTGCTTCAGGTACAACGCCTTACGTGATAGGCGCTTTACGCAATGCACGTTCCAATGGCATTTTGACTGCCTCCGTATCCTGCAATCCTGATTCGCCAATTGCTCAAGAAGCTGAAATTAGAATCGAAGTTATTGTAGAGCCTGAGTTTGTTACGGGCAGCACTCGATTAAAGTCTGGAACTGCCCAAAAGCTTGTTCTAAATATGATTACAACGGTAACGATGATTAAACTGGGTCGCGTGAAAGGGAATAAAATGGTGAATATGCAGCTGTCCAATGCAAAATTGATTGACCGTGGCGCACGTATGATAGTGGATGAGTTGGGTTTAGAGTACGAACAGGCCAAAAGTTTATTATTAATTCACGGTTCTGTTCAAAAATCAGTGGAAGCTTACAAACAACATTTGAATTTTTAAAATCCACATTGGAGTAATAAGAAAAGAAAATCAAACAACCTAAATCAAAAAATAGAACTACAAATGTTTACACGAAGAACTTTTCTTAAATCTAGCGCATTATTAACTGCAAGCTCGCTTATAAACCCGATTTCCTTACTCGCTCAGAAGGATAGAATTTCGAAATTTGACGGAAATAACCGAATGCAGCTCTCCTACCGCGCGTTTGATGCCCAACTGAAACATCCCTTTACCGTTTCGGGATCTACACGCACCACCACACCCATTGTACTCACAGAAATTACCTACGATGGCGTTACAGGTTATGGCGAAGCAGCCATGCCGCCGTATTTGGGTGAAACGCAGGCTTCGGTTTCAGCTTTTCTGGATAATGTAAATTTGAATCAGTTCAGCAATCCGTTTGAAATGGATGACATTCTTACTTATGTTGATGCCATTGCTTTAAACAACACTGCTGCCAAAGCTTCGGTGGATATAGCTTTGCATGATTTGGTGGGCAAACTGATGGAGCAACCATGGCATGCATTGTGGGGTTTTACGGCAACCAAAGTTCCGGATACTTCATTTACCATTGGAATAGATACTGAAGATGAAGTGCGTAAGAAAACATTAGAAACTGCGCCATTCAATGTTATAAAATTAAAGCTGGGTGTGGATGAAATGACGGATAAAATGCTGATTAACACGGTACGATCCGTAACCGACAAACCCATTCGGGTGGATGCTAATCAGGGTTGGAATGACAAACATTATGCGCTGCGAATGATAGAATGGTTGAGCGAGCGAAATGTGGAGTTTGTGGAACAGCCCATGCCCAAACACCATATTGACGATATGGCTTGGCTCACCGAACATAGTCCATTGCCCACTTTTGCTGACGAGTCGTGTCAAAGACTTGAAGATATTCCACGACTGAAAGGTGTGTTTAACGGTATCAATATCAAGCTAATGAAGTGTACCGGCATGCGTGAAGCGCGAGAAATGATAACCGTAGCGAATGCTTGCGACTTGAAACTGATGATAGGTTGTATGACCGAAACCTCTTGTGCGATCTCGGCTGCTGCACAATTAGCCCCT
>JBAXAD010000127.1:0-10597 GCA_037142715.1 Paludibacter sp.
ATACAATAGATGCTTCAGCTTTGGGTTATAGTAACAATAAATCTACAGTGTCGTGGTCAGCAAATGGAAGTGTGAGTTTTAACTTGACAAAAAGTACAGTTTGGCAATTTACTTCCAATTATTCTGCCGAAACGCTTACACCACAAGGGAAAAGACTCCCCACTTTTGTTATGAATACTGGATTTAAACAAGAGATATTTAAAAAGAAGGCAGCCATTATCTTAACTGTTTCGGATATTTTTAATTCTCTTAGAACAACCTTTGTTGTTGACACGCCAGAATTGAATCGCACCGAGCTGCGTAGGCGTAGTTCACAAACCATTTATTTGGGTTTTAGTTATTCATTTGGCAGTACAAATAAAAAACAAAAAGAAAGTGCTATAAAGTACGACAATCAATTATAATTAAATCAATAAACTAAACATGAAGTATTTACTTCTATTCATATTCTCATTTTCATTACTTTTCAATCTTACGGCACAGCAAAAAGTGCTTTTAAGGTTTTTGGATGCCGAACGTAAAGAAACCATTCCAGCCGTTATTATTAAGGAGAAAAATAAACTTTGTGGCATAGCCGACAGTGTGGGCATTGCTCGTTTGTCACTTACTCAAGGCAACCATTCCTTTGAATTTAAGTGTATTGGTTATCAAGAAAGTGAAATCGAATTGCAAGTTCCATTAAATGGAATTCAAGATATTTTTATGAAACCGTTGGCCAATAGTCTTGCCGAAGTGAGTGTGGTTGCGAGTACACGTAACAATCAGAAAATTGAAAACTCACCCTTAAAAGTGGAAGTGCTGGCTGGTGAAGAAATGGATGAAGAAAATACGATAAAGCCCGCCAATATAGTGGGTCTGCTGTCGGATATTAGCGGTGTTCAGATTCAACAATCAAGTGCGGTAAGCGGTAATTCCAATGTACGCATACAAGGTTTGGACGGAAGGTACACCCAAATACTCAGGGATGGAATGCCTTTGTACGATGGTTTTAGTGGCGGTTTTGGCATATTGAGTATTCCGCCGCTCGACCTCAAACAAGTGGAATTAATAAAAGGGTCGGCTTCCACATTATATGGTGGAGGAGCCATCGGTGGGCTGGTGAACATTATTTCCAAAACACCTACTGATGCGCAACAATTGGTAGCAACAATCAATCAAACTACTTTAAGCGAAACGAATCTGAATGTTTTTGCTTCAAAAAAATATGCCCATGTTGGATATACTTTTTTTGCTGGATTGACCCGGCAGGAAGCGGTAGATGTAAACAAGGACGGTTTCTCGGATGCACCCCAATTAAATTCCTTGGTTATTCATCCACGACTATTCTGGTATTTGGATGACAAAACCGTTATTACCACAGGTTTTACCAGCACTTTAGAAAATAGAATGGGTGGCGATATGCTAGTCATCGCCAAAAAAGAAGATTTGCTGCATCAATATTCTGAATACAATGCCACTGCCAGACAAAGTGGCGAATTAATGCTGGAAAGAAAGCTTGAAGACAATATAAAACTTGAGTTCAAAAATAGTGTCAGTTCTTTTGATAGAAGTATTACTACCAACACGCATTATTTCAAAGGCAATCAATTGAATTATTTTTCCGAATTATCGCTGCTGGTTCCTTACCAAAATAATAGTTTGGTGGCAGGACTCAATTTTACGGGCGATCGTTTTAAAAAGCTGCTTTCCGACCCCATTTTACTTTCCGATTTTGGGAATGATATTGCTGGGGCTTTTGTTCAAAACACTTGGAATGTAATGGATAAATTGTTGTTTGAAGCAGGGATTAGGGATGATTACCATTTAAAGTATGGCAATTTCTTTTTGCCCCGTGTTGCACTTTTTTACCGAATCGACAGTCACTGGGCTGGACGCGCGGGTGTGGGTATGGGCTACAAAACTCCCAATCCATTAGCATCCCAATTGATTGATTATGATATTGAAAAGATTCAGCCCATCTCCAATGATGTGAAGGCCGAGAAGTCGGTTGGATATAACCTGGAAGGAAACTACAAAAAAGTGTGGGAGAATGGAAATACATTTTTTATCAATCAGGCCTTTTTCATCACTTCCATTTCTGATCCGATAGTAGCTACCGAACAAGCAACTGGAATAGTTACTTTCAATAATGCCAATGCGCCGCTTGTAACGAAAGGATTTGACACTTATATGAAAATGGTGGTTTCTGAACTTGAATTGTACGCTGGCTATACCTTTACCATTGCGCAGCGAACCTATCTGCCACAGAATAACTTTGTGCCATTGACTCCAAAGCATAGAATTGCCTTTACTTTTATGTATGATGTTGAAGAAATGGGTTTGCGGTTTGGAGGCGAAGGTTCCTTCAATAGTTCACAATACAGAATGGATGGCACAGCAACCCCGGCTTATACCTTTTTTTCGGCAATGATAGAAAAGAAGTTTGGAGACCATTTCAGCTTGGTACTCAATGCCGAAAATCTGTTGGATTATCGTCAGAGTAAGGTGGAAGCAATTTATACCGGTACTGTTACCCAGCCAACATTTAATCCCTTGTGGGCACCCATTGATGGTCGGGTTATTAATGTTTCGTTGAAGTATAAACTTTGATTACAACTCTTTTTTAAAACTAAAACGTTGAAAAAAGCCTTTTAGCTATTTAAAATGAGTATAAACTGACGAGAATATAACAATGTGTTTTTGTGAATAAAAATTCAATTTCAAAGATATATTATTCCTCGCAAAGAGCATTTTTTATCTGATTTATAGCTCCTTATGATGCCAAGTAAAAGTATTGGCTATAGCTGTTATATACATAATTATAATTGAAAATATCTCAATTGATAATTTCGCATGAGATTATTAAGATATTATTAATAACTATCAACTCTAAACCATTGTATTTTAGTACATTTGCATGATTATAAAGCAGTTCAATCTTTATTAGACATTTCCAATAACGCCAGCATTTAATATTATAAATAAACAGATGTATGTTAAAGATAACGGCTTATCAAATTGCAGAAAGCATTGATATAAAAAGGTTTAAAAATGATTTCACAAGTAAATTGCTGTCATCCTCTTCATTCGAATTGTTTTACGAATACGAAGAGAAATCACATTTGTATGTGTTTAATTATGGAGTAGTTATATTCGCAGATTTTTCTGAAATTGATGAGAGCAAAATCATTTCGTTTATCGAAAATTATACCTCTACACCCTTTACAGAAAGATTGACTGAAAATTTCATAGTAAATATTGACAATAAAAAGCCCTTGTCTTTTTCGTATAATAGTGCCAATGTGCCTGAAATCAACAATGAGCTTATCAAAATTTGTATGTTGAATGTTGGTCATTCGGTAGTAATGGATTATTATTTGGATGAATCTAAAAAATTATTACTTGCCGTTACAGATTTTACAACACAGTTGGAAAAGTTTGGCAAAATTGACATTACCAAACGTGAAATGCTTAAATTTATAGGCAAGGTACTCAATACTAAAAACAAAATCATTGATGAGCTTTATATTTTGGATGCTCCTGATATAGTTTGGGAAAATGAATACTTGTCGAATGTAAACAATGGCTTATCAAAAACGTTTGAATTAAAAACCCGTTTTCGAGAAATTGAATATCATTTAAAAATTATAGAAGATAATTTGAGCAATTTCCGTGAAGTATTGCATCATCGCGAAAATCGTGCACTTGAATTAATTATAATCGTACTTATTCTTATCGAAGTGTTCGATTTGATTTTCAGCAAAATCTTCAAATATTGGTGATTAAAGAAAAACCAAACTATATGACTTCTGAAACCCGACAATATAACACACCAAGATTCAGTGTGAGGATTGTTTTTTTTATCACAATTCTCTAAAAAAACAGTGTGTCCTTATTTTAAATCTTAAAAGATTGAATTTCCTTACAGCTTATTTTTTATATACAACAAGAAATTAATTTCCTGCTTTTTTAATACTAATCAATTGAAAAATGTGATATGAAAAATTACTTCAAATTTAATCTGACAGGAAAAAAATTATTACCCCTGTGGTTACTCTTTATTTTTCTTTATATTATTCCTTATTCTATTGTTCAAAATCATATTCAGGAAGTGAGCAACATACAGCAGGGAAATGGTATAATTTCTCATTTTCATCAAATAGGCAATGTTTTTTCATTGAAAGTATTGTCGCTAATCCTTTTTGTCCTGAAATACGCAATACTGTTTTACTTCTACAAAATAGCAATTGAAGCCGTTGAATTTAAAGAAAAAGTGTTTATTTTTAGTGGGAAATTCGGAAGTTTTATGTCGCTATTTATTAGTAATTTGTTTTATACCATTATCACAATCGGTATTTATAGCCCGTGGTATTTGACCAACATGTATAAATTTTTTGCTACAAATTCAAAACATGAAGGTCATAACCTTGATTTCAAAGGCAAAGGATCTGATTTGTTACTCATCATTCTGGTTTCTTTAATAATCCCAATAATTGTTTTTACTGCTATTGTGATGATAGGTGCTATTAATGGTGGAATTATGAAAACACTTTTACAACATGAAATTCCTGAAATGAGTGGTCTGGTTATTGTTTTAATATGTTTTGCTATTGTATCTATTATTCTGATTTCAATAAATTTCACCTACCATTTCTACAAATGGTGCGTGAATTTATCTTTTAAAGGTTATGAAATAAAATTCGAAACTGAATTTTGGCCATCGGTACAACAAATCCTTATTCAGGTAGTATTGACTGTAATTTCCTTCGGCATTTATTCCCCTGTAGCATCACTCCAATTGTATAAGTATTTTACTGAAAGAACTGTTGCCAGAGAAGAAGTTTCGGTTAAGAAATTCGGATATAATCTTGCATCAGGTGATGATTTTCTTACAATCTGGGGACAGATTCTGCTTTGTATCGTTACCTTCGGAATTTACTTCCCATGGGCATATTGCAAAATATGTAACCATGTTTTGTGTAAAACGTACGTGGAAGAATAAACTTTCTCGATGAAATATAACCCGAGTGTCTAGCAAAATCAGCACATGGAAATATCATTAATTGGTTAATGTATGCGTTTGATTAATGCTCAACTAACTTATTGGTAATAAGATAATATTTCAAATATATAGCTGATTCAATACGAAAATACGTGAAATTAAATATATGGAAACCAATCAAATTCTTTCTTCAAAATTTGGGTTTTATACTTCAATTGCTCTGACAATTATGACAATTCTGACTTTTGGATTAGCAATGATTGCTATACCTCCATCAGGTCCTTATTGTCCTGGTAATTGCATGGACTATCCTTTCAACGATTTGCTAAATTACTACCCCAAAGACTATCATTGGATGTATTTTGCTATATTTCAGCTTTTCGCATTTTTGATATTTGTCATTTCTGTTCATTATGTTGCATCTTTTGAGAAAAAAGTTTTCAGTTTTACGAGTGTTGCTTTCGCATTGATTTCAACAACGGTATTATTAGCCGATTACTTTATTCAATTTACCGTAATTCCTATCAGTATGATGAAAGGTGAAACTGAAGGCATAGCCCTATTTACTCAATACAATGGACATGGAATATTTATAGCATTAGAGGAATTGGGATACATTACGATGAGTATCGCTTTGTTTTTTATGGCTCCCGTTTTTTCTTCGTCCAATCTACTGGAAAAATCTATACGCTGGCTGTTAATTTCGCCATTTGTCTTGAGTTTTATTGCATTTGTTGTGTATTCAATTCTTTTTGGAATTGACCGGAGTTACAGATTTGAAGTCGCATCCATATCCACCAATTGGTTGTTTATTGTTGCAGCAGGTATCTTAATCAGTATATTTTTTAAACGGATAATAAATGCTAAAACATGAGTAAAAAAGTTGTAATAATCGGAGGCGGAATTGCTGGCTTAACTGCAGGAATTTATTCTGCCATGAATGGATTTGAAACCGAAATCATCGAGATGCACGATGTGGCGGGTGGACAATGTACTGCTTGGGAACGCAAAGGCTATCGGTTTGATTATTGTTTACACTGGTTAGTTGGAACTTCAAAGGGAGCTTTCAATGAAATTTGGAAAGAGACAAATGTCATTAACAGCGAAACTGTTATTATCGACCACGAAATACATTCGCGGATTTTAGATAATGATGGGAATGAATTTATTATATATACAAGTATCGACCGCTGGGAAAAATACTTGATTGAAATGGCACCAGAGGATAAAAAGTCTATTCTGATAATGTGTGCCGATATGCGAAAAAGTGCTCTAATCGAACCATTTACGTTAGCTCCAGAGTTACGTAGCTCAATCGACTACATAAAAATCCTTCCACAAATGCTGCCGGTATTAAACGTAATACGTAAATTCGGGCGGTTAACATGTCAGGAATATTTTGACAAATTAAACTTCAAAAGTCAAAAAATAAAATCGGTTTTATTTTCATTGTATGGAAACCGCGATTTCTCGGCACTGGCTTTCATTTTTATGTTGGGTTGGTTCAACCAAAAAAATGCAGGATATATCAAGGGTGGTTCGTATCCGTTGGCACAACGAATGGTGGAAAAATATCTTAAACTAGGTGGAAAATTATCATATAACAAAAAAGTAGAGACTATAATTGTTGAAGATAATTTGGCTAAAGGCGTGATATTGAAGGATGGAAATTCAGTTCAGGCTGATTTTGTGATTAGTGCTGCTGATGGTTACTCAACAATTTTCAATATGCTGAAGTCGAAATACATCTCAAAAGAAATCGATTTTGCATATAAAAACTGGGAGCTTTTCACACCTATTGTGCAGGTTTCCTTTGGCGTTAAGAAATTTATTCCTTCCGAATTTCCTATCATCATCAATATCTCTAAAGAATTAAGCATTGGCTCAACAGAATTAGTCAATGGATATTCGGTTATGAATTATGCCTATGACTCAACCATGGCACCTGACGGTAAAACCTCTATTGTTCTACGATATGATAGCCCTTGGAAATTGTGGGAGAATATGAAAGATAATGAATATAAAACTGAAAAGAAAAAAATAAAAGTTGATGCTACAAACTGTATTGAAAAGATATATCCTGGAATTTCGGAATTTATTGAGGTGATTGATGTGGCAACTCCACTCACAGACGTTAAGTACACTGGAGTAAAAGATGGAGCTTATGAAGGTTTTATGCCTTCAAAAAACAACATGATGAAATCCCTGAAAATGCAACTTCCAAAACTTCAGAATTTTTATATGGCCGGACAATGGCTGTTTCCCGGTGGTGGACTTCCACCATCAGCCCAAACAGGTAAATGGGCTGTTCAGTTGATTTGTAAAAAGGAAAAGCAACCCTTTGTTAGCAATAAATAATTCATTTACTAAAAAGAATATAAGCAACTAATTTCAATCCATAACATTGACAGATTTCTGAATTGTAAAGATATAGTCCTTGCAGGTGCTTCGCGGAAGGACAAAATGTAGTACAGCAAATTTGAAAATGTTGAAATCTTTGGGTGCTGATAAGGTAATTGTTTATACAAAAGAATATTTTACCCAAAGTGGTGATGCTTATGATATTATTTTTGATGCAGTAGGCAAAATTCCAACATCAAAACGTAAAAAAACGCTAACGAAATCAGGAGTTTATATTAATGTTCTTTCTATGTCGAATAATTTGAAGTTAAAGGTGGAAGACCTAATCTATCTGAAAAAACTTTATGAAGCTAGAAAGTTAAAGTCAATAATCGACAAATGCTATCCTATGGAAAATATTGTTGAAGCGCATCGATAATGGATAAAGGACACAAAAAAGGGAATGTGATAATATCAATAGGAGCTAAAATATATAAATAATTAATGATATAAAACACCCATAATCAATAAAATATTACTATTTTTGTAAGATTGACATTCACTAAATAAATTTAATCCATAAAAAGTATTACAATGAAAAAAAAGAACGTAAAAAACATCGTCGGAACAGCAGTTGAAGTTGTTAGTAATTTAAAAACAATTGAAGAAAGTTCACCTGAGAAAGAACAGGATGCATTGGTTATCAAGTCACTTGAAACCTCGGTACGTAAAATTGAAAAGTTGAAAAAAGAAGTTCTTGCACTCAAGGAAAAATTGAGAAACAAGAAAATCGATCTTAATCAGGAAAAAGAAATCATGTGGGAATTGGTTCAAGCTGCAAAAAAGACACTGAAATCAAATCCTCCAAAAAAGGAAAAAGCTGTAAAAAAAGAAAAAAAACACAAAGCTGAAAAAGCTGAAAAAGCTGAAAAAGTTGAGCAAGTTGAACAAATCGAACAAATTGAGAATCCTGTAGAAACAACATGACAGTTATAGGAATTTACAATATTAAAGGCGGAGTAGGTAAAACTACGGCATCTGTCAATCTGTCTTATCTATCGAGCCTTGATGGATATAAGACCCTTTTGTGGGATCTTGATCCGCAAGGCTCTTCGTCTTTTTACTATGATATTGAACAAAGGAATGTTGCAAGTTTGAAGAAAATCTTCACTGGCAAAATTGATCTGCGCGATATTATTCGAGAAACAGATTACAAAAAGCTTGATATTATTCCTTCTGATTTTTCATACAGACACATTGATACAATTCTTGATCAAATAAAAAAATCCAAGAAAAGAATCAAGGAAGCATTGAAAGATTTGAAGAATGAATATGATATTGTTTTTTTAGACTGTCCACCTGGAATTTCAATTTTAGCAGAGAATATTTTTCACGCCTGCGATTATATTCTAGTTCCTACTATTCCTACTCCACTTTGTCTGCGAACTTACGATCAGATTATCACTTTTTTTGAAGAGGATGAATTGGATACTTCTGCTGTTATACCGTTTTTCTCAATGGTGGAAGTTCGTAAATCAGTACATCAAAGCATGTTGAAGGAAATGAGTGCAGATATGACGAATTTATGCGATTCAATTATTCCTTTTGTTGCTGACGTTGAGAAGATGGGCATCGTTAGAAGACCTTTAGGAGATTTTACACCCAATTCAAAAGCAGCCAATTCGTTCAAGGCGCTTTGGAAGGAAATAGAAAGAAAAACTGCCAAACATTCTTAATTACAAATACAATGGTAGCATCTGTTTCCAGTATTTTGCTTTGTGCGCCAAGCCTTCCCATTCATAAAAATTATGGTGAATGCCTTTATTCGCTAAGCATTGACTAAAATCTTTGTTGTTTTGAAGGAAAACATCCTCTTTGCCACACACAATGGTAATTTGTAGACTGCGGATATGATTCAGCTGATTGCTTTCGGGCATATTGGGCATAAAATGACTTGGAGAATTATGATAAACATAGTCGGAATAATAGCCATCCATTAAATCATAGAACATACCTAAGTTCAATGTGATGTCATATCTACCGCTTAAAGCCACTACTTTGTTGAACATATGTGGATGACGAAAAGCGATATTAATGGCATGATAAGCGCCCATACTACAACCTACCGACATTAAATACGGATTGGAATTTTTGGTATTGGTCAATGGAATTACTTCCTCCAAAATGTATTTTTCGTATTCAGTATGCCGGTGAATACGTCCTTGTGGATGTGCCCAAAAGCAGTAGAAACTTTCTTGATCTATACTGTCCACGGCATAAACCTGTATCCAGCCTTGTTTTATTTGATGTTCAAGAGATTCAATTACTTTCCAGTTTTCATAATCATAATATCTGGCAGTACGAGTAGGAAATAGTATTACTTTAGCCCCTGCATGACCATAGACTAATAATTCCATGTTTCGTCTTAGGTTAGGGCTAAACCATTTGTGGTATTCACGATGCATCAGCGCTGAAATAATTTGTTATCTTTTGACATTGCAATTGTCTAAGAATTGTGATTTTAGTTCTTTACGCCAGACCTTGTATCCTTTTGCACTTAAATGAAGTCCGTCGGGTTCAAACAGGGTTTTATCAACAGATCCATTCGTTTTCATGGCTTCAATTATATCGACATAAGTACAAAGTGGATATTTCAGGGTAATTTCTTCTTGAATGATTTTATTGCTAAATTGAATTGAATCATGAAGGTTAGCTCTTGAAATAGATTGTTTTATCGATATAAATGCAACAGGAATATGACCACAATGCTCCTCGATAAGAGACATCATATTGTTGAAGTTCAAAAACACTTCTTCGGGATGGCGACCGTCACCCAAATCATTGTCCCCGGCATAAAGAACGAATATATCAGGTTTCCAAATAGGAATTATCCTATTGAAAAACCAACAACATGCTGCCAGAGTAGAGCCTCCAAAAGCAAGGTTTATTACTTCAAATTCAGGAAAATCAGTTTCAAGTGAGTTCCACATTCGGATGGATGAGCTGCCGTAGAATACCACCCGCATTTTACTTCCTTTCGGGGGGATTGATTTGTTTTCAAGCTGCTTTATTTCGTCTTCGTACCAATACATAAGAAATCATATTTACTGCAAAGATGGGAATATTCTTGGTTCTTTGCATGAAAATTCTATTACATAACTAATAAAATCAGATTTCATAAAACGAAATCCAAAAAAAATCTTGATAATCAGTTTTCGTAAGGTATTTCAACGCTAACTGTTGTTCCTTCACCTAAATTACCACTGACATTCAATC